>NZ_JBBEOG010000006.1 GCF_037860835.1 Aquipuribacter nitratireducens
GTTCTCAAGGAACGGACGCACACCCACCCCAGACCCTCCCAGGCCTCAGCGGGGGCAACCCTCGTACCTTACACATCGGTCCCGGCTCGGTCAAAGCCCGGGTCCTGGACCCGGTCCTGACCCGGCGAGACGCGAGTCGGTGCGAGGTGGTCACCGCGAGCCGCCTGTCGGCAGCTCCGTTCCGGGCCCGACCACCTCGCGGTGTCCGGCTCGCCCTCGCGGCAACGAGGTAGAAGGTAGGACGGCGTCGAGCCGACGTGCAAATCGGCTGGTCAGGCCTGCGCGGCCTGTCGACGGCGGGCCGCGGACATCGCACGGTCGGCCTCACGTCGGTCCTGCCGCTCGCGCAGGGCGTGCCGCTTGTCGTACGCCTTCTTGCCGCGCGCCACGGCGATCTCGACCTTGGCCCGACCGTCCTTGAAGTACAGCTGCAGGGGCACCACCGTCAGGCCGGTGCCGCTCAGGGCCCCGGCGAGCTTCTCGATCTCGCGCTTGTGGAGGAGCAGCTTCCGGCGGCGCCGCGCGGCGTGGTTCGTCCACGTGCCCTGGGTGTACTCGGGGATGTGCACACCCTCGAGCCACACCTCGCCCTTCTCCACCGACGCGTACCCGTCGACGAGGGACGCCCGGCCGGCGCGCAGGGACTTGACCTCGGTCCCCCACAGCACGAGCCCCGCCTCGAACGTGTCCTCGATGTGGTAGTCGTGCCGGGCCTTGCGGTTGGTGGCCACGACCGTGCGTCCCTGCTCCCTGGCCATCCCGCCAGTGTGCCCCAGTCGCGGACCGCGAGGCGGTCCCCGGCCGGGCGGACGGGGCTCAGAGCCAGTTGCGCGGGTCCACCGCGACCCCGGCCTCGCGGGTCTCGAAGTGCAGGTGGCAGCCGGTGGACGAGCCGGTGGTGCCGATGTACCCGATGACCTCGCCCCGGGACACCGACCCGCCGCTGCGCGCGATCCGGCTCAGGTGCGCGTAGGCCGTCGCGAGTGACGTGCCGTCGACGCGGCCGTGGCTGATGACCACGAGGTTGCCGTAGCCGCCGCCCCAGCCCGCGGAGACCACGCGCCCGCTCGCCGCGGCCCTCACCGGGGTGCCGCAGGCCGCGGCGTAGTCCCGGCCCGTGTGCAGCTTCCGGTACCCGAGGATCGGGTGGATGCGGTACCCGAAGTTCGAGGAGATACGGGCCCCCGAGACCGGGGCGGACAGGTACCCGTCCGCCTGCGGACCGGGGTCGGGCGCCGGAGCGGGCGCGGGTCCGGGGTCGGCGGGCGGGGGACGGTTGTCCCTGGCCGCCTCCTCCCGCTGCCGCCGCAGCTCCTCCTGACGGCGGCGCTCGGCCTCCTCGGCAGCGCGTCGACGCTCCTCCTCCAGGCGCCGCTGGCGCTCCTCCTCGGCCTTCCGCTCCGCCTCGGCGATCGCGGCGAGCTGGACCTCCAGCTGCTGGTTCTCCGCCTCCAGCTCCGCGATCTCGGCCTCCTCCGCGGCCTTCGCCTGCTCGTAGGCGCGGACGGCGGCGTCCTCCTCGGCGACGAGCCGCTCGAGGGCGGCCTGCGCCTCGCGGGCCTGCTCCTCCGCGGCGGCCGTGACGACCACCTGCTGCGCCGCCTGGGCCTTGAGGTCCTCCACGCGGACGCGCTCGGCCTCGAGCCGCGCCTCCGCGTTACGGATCTCCACCTGCTGGGTGCGCAGCTGCGACAGCGCCTGCTCCTGGCTGCGTCGAGCGACCTGGGCGAACGTCACCATGTCCGCGTAGTCCTTGGCGCTGCCCGCCTCGACGAGGATCTGCAGGGGGTTGAACGTCGCGCCCTGGTACACCTCGCGCGCGACCCCGCCCACCACCTGCTGCGTCCGGTCGGCCTCGGCGGTCCTCGCCCCGAGCTCGAGTCCCGCGGCCTCCACCGCCGCCTCGGCGAGCACGAGCTCCTGCGCGAGCTCCGCGTCCCGCTGCCTGGCGGCGGCCGCCTCCGCCTCGGCCGTCGCGACCGCCTGTCGTGCGGCCGGGACCTGCGCCTGCAGGCCGGCGAGCCGCTCGGAGGCGGCCACGAGCTGACCGTTGACGTGGGCCAGCTCACCCTCGCTCACGGCCAGACCGCGCTCGACCTCGTCCTGCCGCTGCTCGACCTCTTCCCGGTCCGGGTGGACGACGGGACCGGCCGCTGCCGGCAGCTGCTGCGGCACGACCGCGACCGCCGCCAGCAGCACGACGCCGAGGGCGCCGACGAGGGACCGGGGCACGCATGACCTCCTGGAGGGGGCTGTCCGGTCGACCGGACGGCGACGGACGTTCCGCCGTTCTACACCCTGAGGTATCGCTCGAGGGTTATGAGCGACGACACGCCCGCGAACAGGACACCCGTCAGCAGCAGCCACGGGACGATCAGCATGGCGTCGGCCGTCCCGACCAGTCCCCCGAGCTGGATCCGTTCACCCACGTAGCCCTCGACGAAGAACCGTGCGAAGGCCACGAGCAGGCCGCTCGACAGCAAGGCACCCACGGTCGCCGCGATGATGCCCTCCAGCATGAACGGCAGCTGGATGAACGCCTTGCTCGCCCCGACCAGGCGCATGATGCCGATCTCGCGCCGCCGGTTGAACGCCGCCAACCGGATCGTGGTCGCGACGAGGAGCAGCGCCGCGATCAGCATCGCCCCGGCGAGCACCCAGGCGGCGAAGGTCGCGCCGTTGAGGAAGCGGAAGATCTGCTCGAACAGGTCCGACTGGTCGTCGACGGACTCGACGCCGGCGCGCCCCTCGAAGAAGGCGGCGACGGTGCCGGACTGCTCCGGGTCCGACAACCGCACCCGGAACGACTCGGGCAGCTGCTCGGCCGTCACGTTCTCCGTGATGGGCGAGCCCTCGAACTGCTCGAGGAAGCGCTCGTAGGCCTCCTGCTTCGACTCGTACTCCACGGAGTCGATGTACTGGCCGATGAGCGGGTCACGCAGCTCCGCGGCGATCTCGTCGCGCTGCTGCTGCGTCACCTCGCCGTCGGCGCACGACGGCACCGTGCTCTCGGCGCCGCACAGGAAGATCGAGACCTGCACCTCGTCGTAGACGACGGTGCGGAGCTGGTCGACCTGGCGCTGGAACAGCAGGCCGCTGCCGAGGAAGAAGAGCGAGACCGCGGTGACGATGACGACGGAGATCGTGATCGAGAGGTTGCGCCACAGCCCGACGCCGATCTCGGTGAGGACGAACCGCGCCCTCATGAGGCCCCCCCGTAGACGCCGCGCGCCTCGTCACGGACGATCACGCCCTCCTCGAGCTGGATGACGCGCTTGCGCATCTGGTCGACCATCTCGTCGTCGTGCGTCGCCATGACCACCGTCGTGCCGGTCTTGTTGATCCGGTCGAGCAGCTTCATGATCCCGACACTCGTCGTCGGGTCGAGGTTGCCCGTCGGCTCGTCCGCCAGCAGGATCGCGGGCCGGTTGACGAAGGCGCGGGCGATCGCGACGCGCTGCTGCTCGCCGCCGGACAGCTCGTCGGGACGACGGTCCCCCTTGCCGTCCAGCCCGACCAGCTGGAGGACCTCCGGGACGGTGCGGTCGGTGACGTGCTTGGGCTTGCCGATCACCTGCAGCGCGAAGGCGACGTTCTCCGCCGCGGACTTGTTGGGCAGCAGCCGGAAGTCCTGGAACACGACCCCCATCTGGCGCCGGAAGCGCGGGACCTTCCACGACGCCAGCTTCGCGAGGTCGCGGCCGGCCACGTGGACGGTGCCGGAGTTGGCCCGCTCCTCCTTGAGGCACAGGCGCAGGAAGCTCGACTTCCCGGAGCCGGACGCGCCGACGAGGAAGACGAACTCGCCCCGGTCGATGTTGACCGAGACGTCGTCGAGCGCTGCTCGCTGCTTGGCCTTGTAGACCTTGGTGACGTTGTCGAACCGGATCACGGCACACCCAGGAGTCGGGGACAGGGACGAGGAGCGGTGCTGGGTCGGGCACCGGACCGACTGACGATGGTAAGCCCGTCGCAGGAGAGCCCGGGGCGGCGCGCGGGGCGCACCTTCACACGACGAACGGAGGCCGCCTCCCGTTCCCGGGTGGCGGCCTCCGTCCGCAGCGCTGGCGCTACGGGCGCATCAGGCGCGACGCCGCCCCCGCGGGGCGCCGGCGACCGCGACCATGGAGCCGCCGGCGGCCAGGAGCAGCGCCGCCACCCCGGCGACGGTCCACAGCTCGGCGCCGGTCCGGGCGAGCACCCGGCCGGTCGGCGTGGTCGAGGTGCCCGACGGCGTCGTGACCGTGACGGTGGTCCCGGGCTGCGTGGTGGTGGTCGTCGCCGCCGGGGTCGAGGGCGACGGCTCCTGGGTGGCCGCCGGGGTGCTGGTGGTCGCGCTGGGCTCCGGCGACCCGCTCGGCGTCTCCGTCGGCGTCTCCGTCGGCGTCTCCGTCGGCGTCTCCGTGGGCGTCCCGGACGGGGTCGGCTCGACCGTGCCCGACGGGGTCTCGGTCGGGATCTCGGTCGGGGTCTCGGTCGGGGTCTCGGTCGGGGTGTCCGTCGGGGTGCCGGTTGGGGTCTCCGTCGGGGTCTCCGTCGGGGTGCCGGTCGGCGTCTCCGTGGGCGTCCCGGACGGGGTCGGCTCGACCGTGCCCGAGGGGGTCTCGGTCGGGGTGCCGGTCGGGGTCTCCGTCGGCGCCCCGGTCGGCGTCTCCGTCGGCGTCCCGGTCGGCGTCTCCGTCGGCGTCTCCGTCGGCGTCTCCGTCGGCGTCTCCGTCGGCGTCCCGGTCGGCGTCTCCGTCGGCGTCTCCGTCGGCGTCGGGGTCGGGGTCGGGGTGGGCTCGACCGTGCCGGACGGGGTCTCGCTCGGCGTGGGCACCGGGACCCAGGAGAAGGAGTAGTTGGAGACGGCCTTGCCGCTGGTGGAGCTGATGGTGAGGCTCTTCACCGGCGGGTCGACGTCCGTGTACTCCGGTCCCAGACCCTGCTTCGCGGAACCGGCCTTCACGCAGTACGAGTCGATGAGGAAGCCGTCGGGCGCCGTGATGGTCACGGTCTGCGGGTCGCCCGTCGTGTCCTTCTTCCCGGAGTCGAGGCCTGCGCACACCTGCCCCGGGTCGGGGTTGGCGAGCGCGCCCGGCGCCGCGACCGTGAGCCCGAGCGCCGCGAACAGAACGGCACCGGCCGTGACCGACGCGACCCGGCGTGTCCGCCGTCCGATGCTGACCGTGTACTCCATGTGAGCAGACCCATCCATCCGTCGTGAGAGGACGACGCCTGCGCACGGGAGCTGGTCACTGTGTGTGGCGTCGAGGACGACGGTACCCAGCCCGGAGCAGCACTACACACGCAGGGTGGCGGAGGAGCGGGTGATTGCTCCGTCCGTGTCACCGAGCGGGTGACACCGGCACGCCGTGCCCACGTGGAGTCACGGAACGTGGCGGACGGGGGAGCGGCGGCCGGCGGTGCCGCCGCACGGGATCAGACGGTCGCGTCCTGGCGACGGCGCCAGCGGATGCCCGCGTCGAGGAAGCCGTCGAGGTCCCCGTCGAGGACGGCGTCGGGGTTGTTGACCTCGAACTCGGTCCGGAGGTCCTTCACCATCTGGTACGGGTGGAGCACGTACGAGCGCATCTGGTTGCCCCAGCTCGCGCCCGTGTCCGACTTCAGCGCGTCGAGCTCGGCCTGGCGCTCACGGCGTGCGCGCTCGAGCAGCTTCGCCTGGAGGACCCGCATCGCGGCCTCCTTGTTCTGCAGCTGCGACTTCTCGTTCTGGCACGTGACGACGATCCCGGTCGGCACGTGCGTGAGGCGCACGGCGGAGTCGGTCGTGTTGACGCTCTGGCCGCCCGGCCCCGAGGAGCGGTACACGTCCACCCGCAGGTCCTTCTCCGGCACCTCGATGTGGTCGGCCTCCTGCACCACGGGGAGGACCTCGACCTCGGCGAAGCTCGTCTGGCGGCGCCCCTGGTTGTCGAAGGGGCTGATGCGCACCAGCCGGTGGGCCCCCTGCTCGACGCTGAGCGTCCCGTACGCGTAGGGCGCGGCGACCTTGAACGTCGCGGACTTCAGCCCCGCCTCCTCAGCGTAGGAGGTGTCGTAGACCTCCGTCCCGAAGCCGTGCTTCTCGGCCCACCGCAGGTACATGCGCATGAGCATCTCGGCGAAGTCCGCGGCGTCGACGCCGCCGGCGCCCGCGCGGATCGTCACGACGGCGTCGCGCGGGTCGTACTCCCCGGACAGCATGGTGCGGACCTCGAGCTGGCCGAGCAGCGACTGCAGCGCCGCCAGCTCCTTCTCGGCCTCCGCGAGGGTGTCGGCGTCGTCCTCGGCCTGGGCGAGCTCGACGAGGACCTCGAGGTCGTCGACGCGGGCGCCGGCCCGCTCGAGTCGCTCGAGCTCCGCCTGCGAGGCCGAGAGCCGGCTCGTCACCTCGGCCGCCTTGCCGGGGTCGTCCCAGAGGTCCGGCGCGGCCGCCTGCTCGTTGAGCTCCTCGATGGTGGCCCGCAGCGCGGCGACGTCGACCACGGCGAGCACGCCCTCGAGCGTGTTCCTCAAGTCGGCGATCTCGGCCGGGAAGTCCGTTGCTGCCACGCCTGGCGAGGGTACGCGCCCGCCGGTGGTGGGACCGCACCCCGGCCCGCGGCCCCGCCCGGGTCACTCCCGGAGGTCGGCGCGCAGCACCCGGCACCCGGTGGCGCCGTCGCCCTGACCGACGTCGAGCCGCTGGAGGAGACGCTGCGTGCGAGCGGCGGCGAGCACCCACGACTCCTCCGGGTCTGCGACGGCGACCTCGTCCCCGGGACGCACGACCTCGACGGCGACGGCGGCCGTGACGTCGCGGTCGGTGGTGTTGCGGAGGACGACCGCGGCCGCGAGCCCCGCCTCGCCGACCGGCACCAGCCGGCACGCTCCGACGACCTCGACCCCGTCGGCGCCGTGCCCGGCGGCGCCGGGACCGACGCCCCGACCGGCGGTCAGCCCCCAGACCAGCAGGACGACGGCGGCCCCGAGGAGTACGAGGGCCGTCCCCCGCGGCAGCGCGGTGCGCCGGTCGTCCACGTCGGTGACAGGACGAGGGTCAGAAGGCGCTCGTCGGGAGGTCCCGGTCCCCGTCGAGCACGGCACGCACGACCCGGGCGGCGACGTCGTCCGGGTCCTTGCCGGCCGGCAGCCTGGGCGCCTCGCCCGCGACGGGGTGCTCCGCGAGGCCGGTCTCCGTGTGGGGCGGGCGCACGTCGAGGACGCGCACGCGGTCCCGGCGCAGCTCGTCGCCCGCCGCCGCGGCGAGCGCCCACGACGCCGCCTTGCTCGCGGAGTACGCCGCCATGCCCTTCTGCGGGTGCTCGGCGACGACCCCGGAGAAGGTCACGAGGAAGGCGTCGCCGTGCGCGCCCGCCGACTCCCGCAGCGCGGGTGCCGCCGCCCGCAGGAGGCGGAGGGGGGCCAGCGCGTTGAGGAGGAACAGCTCGTCGACGGTGTCGTCGTCGACGTCGGTCACCGGTCCGAAGGCGACGACGCCGGCCGCGTGGACCACCCCGGCGAGCGAGCCGTGCGCCTCCAGGGCCGCCCGTACGGCCTCGGCCGGCCCTTCCGGTGTCGTGAGGTCGACGGCGCGCCTCGCCCCCTCCACCCCGGTCAGGTCGTCGAGGCGTCGCTGGTCGCGCGCGACCAGCGTGAGCGGGGCACCCGCCTCCCCGAGCAGACGGGCCACACGGCCGCCGAGCCCTCCCGTGGCGCCGGTGACGAGGACGGGGCGGCCCTCGAGCGGACGGTCCGAGGACGCCGGGTGCTCGTTCACCCCTGCACGCTCACACGGTGGCGGGAGCCCCGCACGCCGAGCGTGCCGTCCGCCGGCGTGACACGGTGAGGGCGTGGTGACGACGGGGGCCACGCCCATCCCGACGGCGGACCGGCTGCACGTGCTCGACTGGCGTCGGAGGGTCCGCGACCTCTACGAGGTCGTGCGCGGGCAACCCGACCCGACCGTGGCCCACGCGGCGTGGTGCCGGGGACGTGACGAGCTCTTCGCCACGCACCCCGCCTCGCCGCTGACCCCGGCGGAGCGGACGTCCTTCCGCGGCCTCCCGGTGCCGCCGTACGACCCGGGGTTCCGTTTCGTCGTCACCCCGGAACCCGCCGAACCGGAGCGCCTGGAGGTCGTGACGGGGACGGACGGTGTCGTGGTGTTCGAGCGCATCGGCACGGTCGCGCTCGGCGACCTCGGGCGGCTCGACCTCTGGTGGCTCGCCCAGTACGGCGGCGGGCTCTTCCTGCCGGTCCGGGACGCCCTGGCCGGCCGGGACGGCGGCACGTTCGGGGGCGGGCGCTACGTGCTCGACACGGTCAAGGGTGCCGACCTGGGGACCGGCGGCGAGGACGAGCTCCTCGTCGACCTCAACTTCGCGTACAACCCCTCGTGCGCCTACGACCCGGCGTGGGCGTGCCCGCTGGCACCGCCCGGGAACCGCCTGGAGGCCGAGGTGCCCGTCGGGGAGCTCGTGCCCGCGCCGGGCCCTTGAGCCGCCGCGACCTCCCCGTCCGGCGCCGTCCGCCCCGTAGGGGTGGGAGCGTGTCGCGTCGCGGACCACTAGCGTCGCGGTACCACCCCCGGGCAGGAGGCCTGCAACGATGACCCACGTCCCATCCGCGCCCCAGCAGCGCGACGGGCGAGCACCCCACGCCGCCACGCCCGCGGCCGCGACGGCCCCTGACGTCGTGGAGCTCGACCTGCCCGCCGACGCCGCGTACCTCGGCGTCGTCCGCACCGCGTGCGCGGGGCTCGGCGCCCGCCTCGACCTCACCCTCGACGAGATCGAGGACCTCCGCATCGCCGTCGACGAGGCGTGCACGCTCGTGCTGCGCCCCGGGGGACGGGACGACCTTGCCGACACGACCGACGCCGCACCGGGACCCGCCACGGGTGTGCGGGTGACGTCCCGCCTGCGGGCCTCCTTCAGCGTGCGCGACGACACGCTCGCCGTCCGCGTCGTCGGGCCCAACCCCCACCTGCCCGACGAGACGAGCTACGCGTGGGCCGTGCTCGAGGCGCTGGCCGGCGACGTCGCGAGCGGCACGGGGGTCGGCGAGTCGTGGATCTCGCTCTCGCACACCCGCCTGCGCGGTGCCTGACGTGGGGGGCACCGCCGGGGGGCAGCCGCACGCGCGCGTGGAGGTGGGGACCGACGAGACCGGCCGCCCCGACACCGACCCCCTGCTCGCCGAGCTCGCCGGGCTCCCCGAGACCTCGCCGCGGCGCAGCGAGCTGCGCGACGCGGTCGTGACCGCCCACCTCCCCCTCGTCCACCACATCGCCCGACGCTTCGGCGGCCGCGGCGAGCCCCACGACGACCTCGTCCAGGTCGGCACCATCGGGCTCATCAAGGCGGTCGACCGCTACGAGCCGGGCCGCGGGGTCCCCTTCGCCGGCTACGCCGTCCCCACCATCACCGGCGAGATCCGACGGCACTTCCGCGACCGCGCCGGCACGGTGCGCCTGCCGCGGCGGTTGCAGGAGGTCCAGGTGAGCGTCACCCAGGCGCGCGAGACCCTCACCCACCAGCTCGGTCGTACCCCGACGGTGGAGGAGGTGGCCCAGCACGCCGGCCTCGACGCGGACACCGTCCTGGAGGTCCTCGAGAGCGCCTACACGCTGTCGACGGTGCCGCTCGACGTCGAGTCGGGCGTGGGCGACACGCTCGGCGAGGACGACGTCGCCCTCGACGAGGTCCTCACGAGGGAGACGCTGCGCCCCGTCCTCGCCCGCCTCGCCCCGCGCGAGCGGCGCATCATCGCCCTGCGCTTCGTGCGGGGCATGTCGCAGTCGCAGATCGCCGAGGAGGTCGGCATCAGCCAGATGCACGTGTCGCGGCTGCTGACCAAGACGCTGGCCCGGCTCCGGGCCGAGATGACGCGCCCGGGGGCCGAGACCGACTGACGGCCCGGCGGCTCAGGGGGCGGGGCGTTCCCTCGGCGCCCCGCCGGCCGGGCCGACGCGCGCCGCGGCGGCCGCGCCCACCAGGCCGGTGACCGCCGCGAGGAGAGCCGCACCGGTGAGCAGCGCGACGCGGGGCGCGTCGCCCGGCGACAGCAGGGCCGGGGACCCGACGCTCAGCGCGACGAGGGCCACCAGCAGCTGGACCGTCACGAAGATCCCCCGCTGCCACGTCCGCCCGCGCCACCACGCGGCGGAAACGCGCAGCAGCAGGTAGGCGACGCCGCCGGCCGCGGCGGCCACCGCGGCTCCCAGCGCCCAGCCCCCGGAGCCCAGGCCCGAGAGCAGCGCGAGGACGGCGGCGACGAGGGCGGCGGTCGCCTCGACGCCGGCGACGACGGCGCAGGTGAGGGCGCCCCACGGAGGAAGGACTCGGGCGCCCGGCACGTTGGACACGGTAGTCACGGCGCCGGGACGTGGGCGGCGCGGCCGGGGAAGGTGTGACCGGCGGGGGGACCGGGTACCACATGCCGAGTGGCCCGAGTGAGCCGGGGCCCCTAACGTCGGACCTCGTCCGCCCCATGACGGCGAGGCGACGACGACATGACGGACGTGCGACCCGCGCGTTACGCGTATGTGACGTAGTTGGCACAACAAATTCGCGGCGAGGTCTTGTGACAGCGTGCACAAGCGTGGTCCCATGGGATCAGGCAGGCGCGGGACACCCGCGCCCAGGACCAGCAGGACCTCGGCGCCCGGAGGCGCGAGCACCACAGCAGCCCCGGAGCGGTCGCACCTCGCGACCCTCGGACCGAGCACAGACGTGGAACCCCGCGCACACCGGTGCGCGTTGACGCGAAGTGGAGAGAACGATGGACTGGCGTGACCGTGCAGCGTGCCTGGAAGAGGACCCCGAGCTCTTCTTCCCGATCGGCAACACGGGTCCCGCGATCCTGCAGATCGAGGAGGCCAAGGCCGTGTGCCGGCGCTGCGACGTCGTCGACACGTGCCTGAAGTGGGCCATCGAGACCGGCCAGGACTCCGGTGTCTGGGGCGGCATGTCCGAGGACGAGCGCCGCGCCCTCAAGCGGCGCGCCGCCCGCGCCCGCCGCGCCGGCTGAGCCGGCCACCCGCCCGCACAGGAGGCGCCCACCCGCAGGGGTGGGCGCCTCCTCGCACGTCCGGGGGGCGTCTCACCGCAGCCGCAGGTCGAGGGTGACCCTCGTCCCCCCGCCCGGGCGCGCCTCCCGCACGAACGTGCCGTGCAGCTCGGTCCGGACGAGGTTCTCGACGATCCGCGTGCCGAGCCCGGGCCGGGCGTCGGCGGCGACGCCCGACCCGTCGTCGTCGACGTGGACGACGAGCGCGTCCCCGTCGCGCTCCGCCGTGACGACGACCGTGCCCGTGCGCGGGTCCTCCGACCCGTTGACGGGGAACGCGTGCTCGGCCGCGTTGCTCACGAGCTCGTTGAGCACGAGGACCAGAGGGGTGGCGTCCGCGGCCCGGACCCGGCCGAAGGAGCCCTCCCGCCGCAGCCGGACCCGGGAGCGGCCGTCCGTGCTCGCGAGGTCGAGGGCGTTGGCCAGGCCGGTGTCGACGACGGAGTCGAAGGGCACCGACTCGTCGACCTCGTGCGCGAGGGTGTCGTAGACACCGGCGATCGCGGCGATGCGCCGACCGGCCTCGCGCAGCTCGAGCCGGGCCTGCTCGCTGTCGGTGCGGCGGGCCTGCATGCGCAGCAGGGCCGACACCGTCTGCAGGTTGTTCTTCACCCGGTGGTGGATCTCGCGGATCGTCTCGTCCTTCGTCATGAGGGCCCGCTCGGAGCGGCGGACCTCCGTCACGTCCCGGACCAGGACGAGCGCGCCCACCCGCTCGGGCACGGCCCCCGCCCCGCGCAGCAGCGGCACCGCCCGCAGGGACAGCACCGAGCCCCGCATCTCGAGGTCGCACCGCCACGGCGCCCGGCCCATGACGACGAGCGGGAGGGCCTCGTCGACGGGGTCGCGCTCCTGCAGGCTGGCGGTGACGACCTCCGCCAGCGAGCGACCGCTGACGGACACGACGCCGACGCGACGGAACGCGGACACGGCGTTCGGCGAGGCGTACGTCACGACGCCGTCGGCGTCCAGGCGCAGCAGCCCGTCACCCACGCGGGGGGCGCCGCGACGGGGTCCCGTCGGCGCCGAGCCGTAGGGGTAGGTGCCCTCCGCGAGCATGCCGAGCAGGTGGGTGCCGCTCTCCCGGTACACGAGCTCGAGGCGGCCGGGCGTGCGCGTCGACCCCGGGTCGGTGCTGCGGACGACGACGGCGACGACGTCACCGAGGGCGCGACCCTGACGCCGCCGGACCGGGAACAGGTCGACCTGCCACGGCTGCTCGTCCGCGAGCGCCGCGTCGTCCTGCGCCGTCGGGGGCGCCGGGTCGCTGCCGCCCGCCGCCACCGCCGAGAGGCGTTCGGCGAGGCCCGGCCGCGCGACCGACCCGACGACGTCGTCGTAGAAGACGGTCGCCCACGTGCTCGGACGCGCGTGCGCCACGGCGGACCAGCCACCGGACCGGTCCCGCAGCCACAGCACGAGGTCGGCGAAGCAGAGGTCGCTGACCAGCTGCCAGTCCCCTACGAGGGTGCGCAACCACTCGGCGTCGGCGTCCGGCAGGTCCGCGTGCCGGCGGACGATGTCGGTGATCGTCGTCACCGGGCGTCGTCCGCGGTCCCGCTCTTCACGACGCTGCGCAGGGTACGCAACGCCACCGACAGGGGCGCGAGGTCACGACCGGGCAGCCGCTGCACCTCGTCGAGGGTGAGCCGCGCCCGGTCGAGCGCCGCCGTGTTCGCCGACTCCCACGCCGAGATCCGCTCGGCCGCGGCGGCGACGCCGTCCGCGCCGCGGTCACCGCCGTCCCCGGCACCGCCGTCGCCGGCGGCCGGTGCGCTCGTCGTCCGCACGACGACGGTCGTGAGCTCCTCGAGCGCGGCGTAGAGGTCGTAGCGCAGGGCTGCGCGCGCGAGCGCCTGCCAGCGGTCGCCACGCGGCAGCTGGGTGATGCGGCTGAGGACCCCGTCGACCGCGTACCGGTCGGACAGGGCGAAGTACACCTCGAGGACCTCCTCCGCGGGGGCGTCCTCGCGGAGCGCGATCTCCGTGACGTCGAGGAGGCAGAACTCCTCGAGGAACCCCGCGGCGCGGGTCGCGAGGTCCTCCGGCACCCCGGCCTCACGCCGTTCGTCGACGCGCACGAGCATCTCCTCCCGCTCCTGGCCCTGCACGACCTCGAGACTGCGCGCGCGCAGTCGCGAGACGACAGGACCGAAGCGGGCGATCTCGGCGTCGACGTCGAGGGGGTCGGGTCGGTTCTGCAGCAGCCACCGCGTCGCGCGGTCGAGGAGGCGACGGAAGTCCAGCAGCAGGGCGAGCCGCGTCGGCACGGGCAGGTCGGCGCAGCGGCGCATGACCTCCTCGTGCCAGTCCGCCTGGCCGAACACCTCCCGGGCGACGGCCCACGCGCGGACGGCCCGGTCGGGCGCCGCGTTGAGCTCCTCCCCGAGGCGGAACAGGAACGTCGTGCCGGAGGTGTTGAGCACGGTGTTCGCCAGCGACGTGGCGATGATCTCCCGGCGCAGGGGGTGGGTGAGGACCTGCCGCTCGTAGGCCTCCCGCAGCCGCTCGGGGAAGTACCGCACGAGATAGCCCTCGGACCACGCCTCGTCGGGCACGGCGCTGTCGAGGAGCTGGTCGGTGAGCGTGAGCTTGGCGTAGGCGGAGACGACCGCGAGCTCCGGCGAGGCCAGGCCGAGGTCCCGCTCGGCGCGCTCGTCGAGGGTGTCGTCGTCGGGCAGGAACTCCAGCGCCCTGTCGAGCAGCCCGTTGGCGACGAGGTTGCCGATGAAGCGACGGTGCACGGGCAGCATCTCGGCCGCCTGCAGCCGCGCGTTGCCGAGCTGCACGTTGGCGTCGACGTTGTGGCGCAGCACGCGGGCCCCGATGTCGTCGGTCATGTCTGCGAGCAGCCGGTCCCGCTGCTTGTCGGTGAGGTCGCCCTCGGCGACCACCCGGTCGAGCAGGATCTTGATGTTGACCTCGTGGTCGGAGGTGTCGACGCCCGCGGAGTTGTCGATGGCGTCGGTGTTGAGCCGGACACCGGCGAGCGCCGCCTCGATCCGTCCGCGCTGGGTGAGACCGAGGTTGCCGCCCTCCCCGACGACCCGGCAGCGCAGGTCGGCGCCGTCGACGCGGAGGGCGTCGTTCGCCTTGTCGCCGACGGCGGCGTTGCTCTCGTCGGAGGCCTTGACGTACGTGCCGATGCCGCCGTTCCACAGCAGGTCCACCGGAGCGGTGAGCGCCGCCCGGATGATCTCGGTGGGGGTCATCACCGTGTCGCGCTCCGGTAGCCCGAGGACCGCGGCGGCCCTCGCCGGCAGCCGCACGGACTTCGCGCTCCGCGGGTGGACACCGCCGCCCTCGCTGAGCAGCGAGGTGTCGTAGTCCGCCCACGAGGAGCGCGGCAGCGCGAACAGCCGCGCGCGCTCCTCCCACGACCGTCCGGGGTCGGGGTCGGGGTCGATGAAGACGTGCCGGTGGTCGAAGGCGACGACGAGCCGGATGGCCTTCGACAGCAGCATGCCGTTGCCGAAGACGTCGCCCGACATGTCCCCGACGCCGACGACGGTGAAGGGGTCGGTGTCGACGTCGACGCCGAGCTCGTCGAAGTGCCAGCGGACGCTCTCCCACGCGCCGCGGGCGGTGATGCCCATGGCCTTGTGGTCGTAGCCCTTCGAGCCGCCGGAGGCGAAGGCGTCGCCGAGCCAGAAGCCCCGCTCGAGGCTGATGGCGTTGGCGACGTCGCTGAAGGCCGCGGTCCCCTTGTCCGCGGCGACCACGAGGTACGGGTCGTCGTCGTCGTGGCGGACCACGCGCACGGGCGGGACGACCGGTGCCGGGTCCTCGCCCGCGGCGAGGTCGCGGTCGTCGGTGACGTCGAGGAGGGCCCGGATGAAGGTCCGGTAGCACTCCTTGCCCGCCTCGTACCACGCCTCGCGGTCCTTCGCGGGGTCCGGCAGGTGCTTGCCGACGAAGCCACCCTTGGCGCCGGTCGGCACGATGACGACGTTCTTCACCTGCTGCGCCTTGACGAGCCCCAGCACCTCCGTGCGGAAGTCCTCCAGCCGGTCCGACCAGCGCAGCCCGCCGCGCGCGACGTCGCCGAAGCGCAGGTGCACGCCCTCGACCTTCGGCCCGCACACCCAGATCTCGTGCGCCGGGCGCGGGTCGGGCAGGTCCGGCACGAGGCGGGGGTCGAGCTTCACCGCCACCGTCGGGTTCGGCTCGCCGGCACCGTCGCGCTGGTAGAAGTTCGTCCGGTCCGTCGCCACGACGGTCGCGAGCAGCGACCGCAGGATCCGGTCGTGGGTGAGGTTGTCGACGTCGTCGAGCGCCTGCTCCACCGCCATCGCGGCGCGGTCGGCCGCCCCCAGGCGGGCCGGGGAGGGGCGACCGGCGTCGGTCTGGCTGAAGCGGTCCGGCTCGAAACGCGTCTCGAAGACGGCGACGAGCAGCCGGGCGACCTCCGGGTTCGCCGCCAGCACGCCCGCGATGTAGTCCTCGGAGAACGTCGTCCCGGTCTGGCGCAGGTACCGCGCGTAGGTCCGCAGCACCACGACCTGCCGCCACGTGAGCCCGGCACGGAGCACGAGCCGGTCGAACCGGTCGGACTCGCTCGTGCCGCACCACGCGGACACGAACGCGTCCGTGAAGCGCCGGGCCAGCCGCGCGGGGTCCGTCGTCGTGCCGGGCTCGACGGCGCCGGAGGGCAGGCGGAGCCCGAAGTCGTACACCCAGTGGTCGACGCGCGGGGTGCCGGCCCTCGCGTCGTCCTCGCCGTCCTGGTCGTCGCCGCGCAGGTGGTACGGCCGCTGGTCGACGACCTCCACGCCGAGGTGGTCGAAGAACGGCAGCACCTCCGACAGCCCGAGCTGCTCCCGGCGGTAGATCTTGAGGCGCGAGTGCCGGGAGGCGGCCCCGACGGGCGTGTAGAGGAGGAGGTCGAGGTCGGGCGCGGCGGCGCGACCGGCCTCCAGCCGCTCGAGGCGGACGAGGTCCCCCACCGCGACCCTCGCCTGGACGTCCTCCTTGTACCCCTCGGGCAACGTGCCGGACCAGCGCCGCGCCATCCGGACGGCCTCGCCCTCGCCGAGCTCGGTCCGCAGGCCGTCGGCGAGGTCCTCCTCCCAGGTCCGGGTCGCGGCCACCAGCCGCTGCTCGACGGCGTCGAGGTCGACCTCGCGGGCCTCGTCGCCGGAGGAGCCGTCCGGGGCCTGCCGCGAGGCGAGCCTCACGACGAAGTGCAGCCGGGCGAGGACCGACTCCGACACCCGGGCCGAGTGCTCGATGTGGGTGCCGCCGAAGGCCTCGACGAGGATGTCCTGCATGACGAGCCGGACCTCGGTCGTGTACCGGTCGCGCGGCAGGTAGACCAGGCACGACACGTACCGGCCGAAGGGGTCGTGCCGGACGAACAGGCGGGTGCGCCGCCGCTCCTGCAGCTGCAGGACCCCGAGGGCGATCCGCTGGAGCGTCGGGACGTCGGAGGCGAACAGCTCGTCGCGCGGGTAGGTCTCGAGGATGGTGAGGAGGTCCTTGCCGGAGTGGCTGCGGGGGCCGAAGCCGCTGCGCTCGAGGACCGTCGCCACCTTCCGGTCGACCACGGGCACCGAGCTGACCGACTGGGTGTACGCCGCGGACGACAGCAGCCCGAGGAAGCGGCGCTCCCCCACCACCCGCCCGTCGTCGTCGTACGTCTTGACCCCCACGTAGTCGAGGTAGGTGGCGCGGTGGACCGTCGCGCGGGAGTTCGCCTTCGTGAGCACGAGGACGTCCGGGCGACGGGCCTGGGCCGTCACCGAGGGCCCGAGCTCGTTGCGGCTGGGCTGCTCGTCCCCGCTGCGCATGATGCCGAGCCCGGTGCCGGGCACGGACTCCAGGACGGCGGTGTCGTCGCTGGCGCCCGGCCGCAGCGCGTACTCGCGGTACCCGAGGAACGTGAAGTGCTCGTCGGCGAGCCAGTGGAGCAGCCGCGCGGCCTCGGCGGTGTCGTCGGGGTCGACGGTCCCCGCGGGCAGGGAGTCCGCGAGCACCGCGACCTCGTCGGCGAGGCTGCTGGCCCGCCGGCGCATCTCCGGCCAGTCCTCGACCGCCGCCCGGACGTCGTCGAGGACGGCCCCGATGCCCTCGGCGAGCGCGTCGTCGTCGGAGCCGGTCCCGTCGGCCTCGTCGTCGCCGGACGCGCCGGTCCCCGAGCGGCCCGCCTCGCCGGGGGCGCTGCGGTCGACCTCGACCGAGATCCACGACTCGACGACGACGCCGGGCCGCTCGTCGTCGGGGTCGGTCTCCCCGTGCGTGACGGCGAGGACCTCCTGCAGGACGCCGTCGTCGTCCCGGCGCACGACGACCTGCGGGTGCACGACGAGGTGGATGCCGCGCCCGTGGCGGGACATCTCGTTCGTCACCGAGTCGACGAGGAACGGCATGTCGTCGGTGACAACGTGGACGACCGTGTGCGGCGAGGCCCACCCGTCGACCTCGACGGAGGGCGTGAAGACGCGGACGAGGTGCGTGCCCGGGGTGCGGCGCTCGGCGAGGCCACGGTGGGCGAGGACCTGCCCGCACACGTCGGTCGGGTCCCGGTGGAGGAGGTCGTCGTCCGCGACGTCCGCGTAGTACCCCGCGAGCAGCGTCCGGTCGCCCGGACCGCACCCCCGCTGCGTCGCGACGGTCTCGGCACGGTCGAGGAGGGACGATCGGTCGTCGACCATGCCCCGACCGTAGTCCTGCCCCGCGATGCACCCAACCGGCGGCCGGACCACCCGTTCGCCGTCACCGGACTGCGGCACTGTGTGACCGACCGGCTGACTGCGGCGCCGTGCTGCTCTACCGTCACCACGTGGACATGTCGACCGACCTGCGCTGGCCCGCGCCGCCCGACGAGGTCGTCGGCGCGCGACTCGACGAGGACTTCCTCGCGGCCGTGGCCCGCCGCACCGGCGCGCTCGACCACGAGGTCCGGGTCGACGGGCTCCGCACCACGGTGCGGCGCGTCATGCCCACCGACCGGTTCCCCGACTTCGCCCGTCGCCTCGCCGGCGACCGCCTCACGCTCGTCGAGACGACGACGTGGGCGCCGGACCCGACCGCGACGGGCGGTCGGACCGGGGTCGTCGAGCTCGAGGTCGACGGGGCGCCGCTGCGGGCACGGTTCACCACCGCGCTCGAGCCCTCGGCGGGCGACGGGACCGTCGAGCAGGTGCGCGGCGAGGTCGTGGCGCGCGTGCCGATCGTCGGCGGCCGCATCGAGAAGGCCGTCGTGCCGGCGCTCGAGGCCGCGATGGCCGCGCAGGTCGACATCTTCGAGGAGCGCCGCGGCCGTGGGTGAGCGCACGGGGCCGTCGTGACGCGCGCGGCGACCCCCGGCGGCGAGCGCGCGGGCGACGGGGGCGGCCCCCCTCCTCTGCCCGCCCTGCTGGGCACCGAGGACCTCCACGAGGTCGACTCGCGGGCCCGTGCGCTGCTCGGCCCGGACCCCCTCCAGGCCGACGAGCTCCTCAGCCTCGCCGTCGACCGGCTCGAGCGGGCGGTCCGGGAGGGACCGCGGGTCGCCGGCGTCGCCGCCGACGTCGACCTCGACCACTGGCGCGCCCAGCTGCTGTACGCGCGCGCGGCGCAGCGGCACTACCGCAACGAGCCGAAGGCGCTCGTCGACCTCCAGCTCGCCGCCGACATCGTCGACGCCGAGCGCAGCCCCCTGCTCGCCTCGCTCGTGCTCAACGGCCGCGCGATCTGGGAGGGCTTCGAGGGGCGCGTCGAGGACCAGGTCGTCACCCTCACCCGCGCCCTCGACGTCGTGTCGCGGGTCGACGGCCAGCGCGCGCTGGCCGTGCGCGGCGCCGTGCGGATCAACCTCGCGGAGGTGCTCGCCGACGTCGGCGACAGCGAGCGCGCCCTCGGGCTGCTGACGGCGGCCCTGCCCGACACCCGCGTGCTCGGCGACCCCGAGCAGCTCGAGCAGATCCACTCCACCGCGGTGCGGGTGGCCGGGCAGTGGCTGGTCCGCCCCGACGGCGTCGACCAGGCCCCCCACGACCGCGCCGAGCGGGTGCGGGAGGACGTCCAGCTGTGGGCCGCCGCGGCCGCCGAGGCGGCCGAGGCCGCCGCCCGACGCGACCCGGTCGTGTCCAACCGCCGGCACGCGACGTACGCCCTCGCCCGGGCCGCGCACCTGCGGGGGGAGACCGACGAGGCGCTGCGGCTGGCCCAGGAGGCCGTGCGGCTCACCGAGGAGCGGGGCGAGCCCGACCACCTCGTGCGCTGCCGGGCGCTCGCCGGTGAGCTGCTCGTCGCGCGCGGCCACCACGAGGAGGCCCTCGAGCAGCTCCAGCAGGTGGTGGCAGGCTCCGGCGTCGTCGCGACGGCCTCCCAGCTCACCTCCTGGTACCTCGTCGCCGACTGCCTCGAGGCGCTCGGCCGCCACCGCGAGGCGATGTCCGCCCTCCACGAGTACGTCCGGCACAGCGGCGTGTCCCGCGACCTGCGGCTGCGCAACACCGCGGCGATGGCCGCGGTCACGCTCATGCGGGAGCGGGCGGAGCAGGAGCGGGACCTCGCACGACGGGACGGGCAGGAGGCACGGCGCCTCGCCCGCGTCGACCCCCTGACCGGCGTGGGGAACCGGCTGGCGTTCGAGGACGCGCTCGCCGGGCTCGCGGCGGCCGGCTCCCCGACGTGCCTGGCGCTCCTCGACCTCGACCACTTCAAGGTGGTCAACGACGTCCACGGCCACCTCGTGGGCGACGAGGTCCTCCGCAGCGTGGCGGCGGAGGTGACGGCCGTCCTCGCCGAGGCCGACGCCGGGGCGCGGGTGTTCCGGATCGGGGGCGAGGAGTTCGCCGCGGTGCTCACGCACGACGAGGAGGCGCCGCGCGCCGGTGCCGTCCAGACCCTCGAGCTCGTCCGGCGGCGGGTGGCCGCCCTCGAGGTCCGGACCGCCACCGCGACGATCACCCTCACCCTGTCGGCCGGGCTCGCGGTCGGGGTCGTCGGCACGCTCGGCGACTCCACCCACCGCGCCCTGCTGAGCCACGCCGACCAGAACCTGTACCGGGCCAAGCGGCGCGGCCGCGACCGGGTCGTCGCCGACTAGCCGCAGCGGCGACGGCCCCTCACGCGGCACTCACCCCATGTGGGGGTAGCGGTGGTCGGTCGGCGCGACGAACGTCTCCTTGACCGTCCGGGGCGACACCCACCGCAGGAGGTTGTGCACGGCGCCGGCCTTGTCGTTGGTGCCGCTCGCCCGGCCACCGCCGAAGGGCTGCTGCCCGACGACCGCGCCCGTCGGCTTGTCGTTGACGTAGAAGTTGCCGGCCGCGAAGCGCAACGTCGTCGTCGCCTCGGCCACCGCGTACCGGTCCCGCGCGAACACCGCCCCCGTGAGGGCGTACGGCGCGACGGACTCCATCTGCGCGAGCATCGACGACCAGCCGTCGGGACGGGCGTCGTCCCACACGTGGACCGCGAGGACCGGCCCGAAGTACTCGGTGGAGAAGACCTCGTCCGCCGGGTCGGCGACCTCGACGACCGTCGGGCGGACGAACCACCCCTCGCTCCGGTCGTACGTGCCACCGGCCAGGACCTCGATGCCCGGCTCGGCGTGGGCGCGGTCGACGGCGGCGGAGTTGCGTGCGAACGACCGCTCGTCGATGACTGCGCCCCCGAAGTTCGAGAAGTCGTCGACCGGGCCGTACGCCAGCGACTCCGTCGTCGCGACGAGGGCGTCGCGGACACCCGCCCGCCACAGCGACGCGGGCACGTACGCGCGGGACGCCGCCGAGCACTTCTGACCCTGGTACTCGAAGGCGCCCCGCACGAGCGCGGTCACCAGCGCCTCCGGGTCGGCGCTGGGGTGGGCGACGACGAAGTCCTTGCCGCCGGTCTCCCCGACCAGGCGCGGGTAGGAGTGGAAGCGGGAGATGTTCTCCCCGACCGTGCGCCACAGGTGCTGGAAGGTCGCCGTCGAGCCGGTGAAGTGGATGCCGGCGAGGTCCGGCGCCGCCAGCAGGACGTCGGAGACGGCGAGGCCGTCGCCGGGCAGGAGGTTGACGACGCCGTCCGGCAGGCCCGCCTCGCGCAGCAGCCGCATGGTGACGACGGCGGCGAGGGTCTGCGTCGGCGACGGCTTCCACACCACCGTGTTGCCCATGAGCGCCGGGGCGGTCGGCAGGTTGCCCGCGATGGCGGTGAAGTTGAAGGGGGTGATCGCGTACACGACCCCCTCGAGCGGCCGGTGGTCCGTGCGGTTCCACACCCCCGGCGAGTTGCGGGGCGGCTGCTCGGCGAGGAGCCCGCGGGCGTAGTGGACGTTGAAGCGCCAGAAGTCGGCGAGCTCGCACGCGGAGTCGATCTCCGCCTGCTGCGCGCTCTTCGACTGCCCGAGCATGGTCGCGGCGTTCATGCGCGCACGCCACGGCCCGCTCAGCAGGTCGGCGGCACGCAGCAGCACGGCGGCGCGGTCGTCGAACGACAGCCTCCGCCACCCGGGCGCGGCGGCGCGGGCGGCCCGCAGCGCCGCCTCGGCGTCGGCGTGGTCGGCGCCGCGGCCGCGGCCCAGCACGTGGGCGTGGGCGTCCGGCCGGCGCACCTCGAACTCCTCACCGGACCCGAGCCTCACGTCGCCGCCGACGGTGAGCGGCAGCTCCGCGACCTCGCCGAGGGTCGCGCCGACCGCCTTCTCGAGGGCGGCCCGCTCGGGGCTGCCGGGCGCGTAGCCGAGGACCGGCTCGTTGCGGGGCGGCGGGGGCGAGGTGACGGCGTCGAAGCCGCCACCCGGCGTGTGGTCGGTGCTCGTCATGTCGTCACGCTAGCCCTCGTGGGGGACGACGCGTCCACCGCTGCCGCCGACCTGCTGCCGCACGACGCGACTCCTCGCCATACTGCCATCGGGGCCGGCCGTCGGGGTCGACCCGTCGGGAGGTCGACGTGCGGGGCCAGCAGCAGGCGGATCCCGGGGGCCGTGCCCACGGCACCCGCGGCGACGTCCCGGCCACCCTGCCCACGGACCCGCTCGCCGCGCTCAGCCTGCTCGTCGACACCGACCCGGTCGCCGCCACCGAGCAGCTCGACGCCCGGCTCGCCGCGCTCGCGGACGGCGGGCCCGGGGACCCGGAGGACGAGCCGCGCCTCCTCGTGCTGCGGGCCCGCGCCCGTCACTTCCGTCGCGACCTGCGCGCGCACGAGGACACCGCCCGGGCGCTCGAGCTGCTCGACAGCGCGAGCGAGCCGCTGCTGTGCGCCCAGGCGCTCAACATGCACGCGATCTCCTCGGGCTACCTCGGCGACCTCCACGCCCAGCTGCGCTGCCTCGACCGCGGGCTCGAGGCGCTCCTGCGCACGAGCGGGGCGGAGTCGACCCGGCTGCGCTCCGTCATGCGCCACAACCTCGCGGTGGCCCTCTACGACCTCGGCGACGCGCGCGGCGCGCTCGGGCTGCTCGAGGACGCCCGCCGCGAGGCCCGCTCCCTCGGGCACCCCCGGCAGCAGGAGTGGGTCCTCATGAGCTCCGTCGCCGCGGCGTCCTTCCTCCTGCGCGGCTACGAGGGCCAGCCACCCGTGGACGGCGAGGAGCGCGACGCGCTGCTCGCGCTCGTCGACGAGTGGACCGACGAGGCCGTCGCCGCCGCCGAGCGCGCCGTCGCCGTCGGTGAGGGCATGGCGAACCGACGGGGTGCCTCGTGGTGCCTCGCGCGGCGGGCGCAGCTGCGGGGCGACCTCGACGCGGCCCTGCGGCACGCGCGCGACACCGTCCAGCTCGTCGGGACCCTCGGCGAGGTCGACGTCCTCGCCCGCAGCCGCGCGCTGCTCGCCGAGGTCCTGCTGGAGCGCGGGGAGCTCGACGAGGCCGAGCGCATCCTCCTCGACGCCACGGCCAGCACCGACCGGCTCGGCTCGGTCACGAGCGTCATGGTGTGGCACATGCTCGCGACGTGCCGGGAACGGCGCGGCGACCTCGTCGGGGCCCTCGCCGCCATGCGCCGGTACGTGACCGCGGTCACCGCCTCACGCGACATGCAGGTGCACAGCACGGCGGCCGTCAACGCGGCCCGCCTGCGTCGGGAGGAGCTGGAGCGGGAGCGGGACACGTGGCGGCGGACGTCGGAGAGCGAGCGTCGCGCCGCCCGCGTCGACGCCCTCACGGGCATCGACAACCGGCGGTCGTTCACCGACGCCATGGCCGACCACGCGACGGCGGGGACCCGCCTCGCGCTCGCCATCGTCGACCTCGACCACTTCAAGGCCGTCAACGACCGCTACGGGCACGTCGTGGGCGACGAGGTGCTCGTCCGCGTGGCCGCGGCGATGTCCGCCGCGCTCGTGGGCGTGGCCGGCGCAGGCTTCTACCGGGTGGGCGGGGAGGAGTTCGTCGTCACGTTCCCCGTCCACGACCTCGACGCGGCCGCCGTCGCGCACGTCGTCGACACCGTGCGGACCGCCGTGACGGCCGTCGACTTCTCCGACGTGCCGGCCCTGCTCGACGAGCACGGGCCGCTGCAGGTCTCGGCGTCCGCGGGCGCGACGATCGGCGTGCCCGTCGACGCCGCATCGCCCGCCGGGGACCTGCTGCGGGCCGCCGACCGTCACCTCTACGAGGCCAAGCGCAGCGGACGGGACCGGCTCGTCGGCCCGTGAGCCCGCTCCGCCGTCCCGGCGGCTACAGCGCGTACGAGTGGTTGCCCACGAAGAGGTAGTTGACGCCGAAGAAGTTGAAGAGCAGGCACGCGAAGCCGAGCACCGCGATCCACGCGCTGCGGGTGCCGGCCCACCCGGCGGTCGAGCGGGCGTGGAGGTAGGCGGCGTAGACGACCCAGATGACGAGCGACCACACCTCCTTCGGGTCCCAGCCCCAGTAGCGGCCCCACGCCTCCGCGGCCCAGATCGCGCCTCCGACGACGGTGAAGGTCCACAGGACGAAGCCGACCGCGTGCAGCTGGAAGGAGGTCTGCTCGAGCCGTCGGGCCGAGGGGACGTGGGCGAGGAACCGGCCCGGCGTCGCGCCGGCGGCGACCGCCGCCTCCTGCCGGTGCTGCGCGAGCTGCACGACGGCGAGGCTGAACCCGATCGTGAACAGCGCCGACGCGACGAAGGCGATCGACACGTGGACGACGAGCCACGAGCTCTGCAGCGCCGGCGACAGCGCACTGGCCTCGGTGTAGAAGAACGACGTCGCGACCATGAGCGTGAGCAGCACGGGGAACACGACGAAGCTGCCGAGCCAGCGCCAGCCCCCGGTGCGGAGCAGCACGAGGTAGACGAGGCTCACCGCGAGCGACCCGGACAGCGCGAACTCGTACGCGTCGCTCCACGGCACCCGCGACACCGCGACACCGCGGGCGACGACCGCGACGAGGTGGAGGAGGGTCGCGAGGACGAACAGGCTCGTGCCGATCCCGCCCGCGCGGCCCCTCCGCACTGCCGGACCCGCCGTCGTGTCGCCGCCGGTGCCCGCGCCGCTCACGTCGGACGGGACGGTGGGGGCGCCGGCCGGTACCGCCTCACGCACCTCGGCACCGCGTCGCTCCCGCACCCGGGACACGCGCCGGGAGCCGGCGAGGTCGACGGCGTACGCGACGAGGGACCCCGCGTAGACGGCCATCGCGGAGTACGTGGCGGCGTCGCTCGCACCCGCCCACCCCTCGTCGACGGGGCTGCCCGTGCCGAGCAGGGCGGTGGGGGCCAGGCCGGTGAGCGCCTGCAGCACGTCGGTCATCCGCGTCCTCCTGTCGTGTCGGACCTGGTGGCGGCGTCGGCCCGGACGTCGGCCCGGACGGCGGCGAGGACGCGGTCGACGAGCGGCTGCTGTCCGGCGTCCCGGCCGCGGGACAGCGCGGCCACGTCCACCACGGTACGCGCGGGCACACCGCCGCCGGCCGACGGGTCGTCGGACACCTCGGCCGGGCGCACCCGCACCCAGACCCGGCGGCGCGGCAGGAAGAGGCTGAGCACGAGCCCGGTGGTGGCGAGCAGGGACGCGACGAGCGCGAGCGGACCCGAGGGGTCCGCCCGCAGCTGGAAGGCGGCGAAGCGCGGCAGCCCGTCGAACGTCACGGTGCCGAGCCCGTCGGGCAGCTCGACGGTGTCGCCGGGGGCGAGGACGAGGACGGCGGGCGCACCGGAGGCGTCCTGCACCTGCGTCATGTCCGTCGTGTCGAGCTCGTACACCGACTGCGCGGTGCCGTCGCCGAGGCCGATGTCCCCGGTGAAGGCCGTGAGGACGAGCCGCGGGCGGCGTGCGTCGGGGAAGAGGGAGCGGATGCCCGCGTCGGTCTCCGCGGGGGCGGTGGGCACGAGGAAGCCGCTGAGCCCGATGTCGTCCCCGCCGGGCACGGGCGCCTTCACGACGCCCTCGGAGGTGTACGTCGCGTCGAGCGGCAGGAACGGCACGGCCCCGGACCAGCGCACGTCGCCGTCGCCGTCGCGGACCTCGACGACGGGCGCGTACCCGTTGCCGGTGAGGAAGATGCTCGTGCCGGCGACCTCGAGCGGCTCGTTGACGCGCACCCGGCCCGGCACGGGGTCCGCCGAGGGGCCGGTGCGGTAGGTGAGGGACGCGGCGAAGTCCCGCGGGGCGCCGAGCTCGCTCACCTGCTCCTCCTCGAAGGCGACGTCGAGGCGGTCGAGGCGGAACGAGAAGGGCGGGAGGGCGCTCGCGTCGAAACGTGCCCCCGGCGTCACGGAGTCGTAGGCGGGCAGGACGTTGCTGAACGACCCACCCTCGACGACGAGGGCCTCACCCCGGTACGCGTACAGCGACCCGGTGGCGAGGGCGACGAGCACGCCGATGAGGCTCACGTGGAACAGGAGGTTGCCGGTCTCGCGGAGCCTGCCCGTCTCCGCGGCGAGCGAGCGGGCACCGTCGGCCTCCTCGCGCTCCGCCACGACGTGCCCGAGGCGAGCGCGGAGCGGGTCGGCGGCGAGGACGCCGCGCGCGCGGGCGAGGACGGTCGGCGGGTCGGCGTCGACGAGGACGCGACCGGACGCCGGCAACCGGTCGAGGCGGGCGGGGGTCCGGGGCGGCGGACGCCGCCACGTGCGGACCAGGTCGCGGGCGCGCGGGACGATGCAGCCGACGAGGCTGACGAACAGCAGCAGGTAGACGGCGGCGAACCACGGCGAGGCGTAGACGTCGAAGAACCCGAGGCGGTCGAGCCACCGCCCGCTCGTCGGGTTGTCCGCGAGGTAGGCGGCGACGGCGCCCGCGTCGACGCCCCGCTGCGGGAACAGCGAGCCGGGGACGGTCGCGACGGCGAGCAGCAGGAGGAGCAGGAGCGCGGTCCGCATGCTCGTGAGCTGTCGCCACAGCCACCGCAGCGACCCGAGGAGTCCGAGCGCCGGAGGGGCGGGCGGCTCCTCCGGCGGGGCCGGGCGCGGCGAGGCGGGGGCGCTCACCGGTGCCCGCTCGACACGGGGCTGCTCACAGGAGGACGCCGAAACGGCTGATGGGGCCCTGGAGCCAGCCGACGAGCCAGTCCCACGCCCCGGTGACGAGGAGCAGCCCGACGACGACGAGCATGGCGCCCCCGATGCCCGTGAGGAGCCGACGGTGCCGCCGCAGCGGCTCCAGCCGGACGAGGCCGCGCGCGTAGGCGGCGGCGACGAGGACGAACGGCACCCCGAGACCGAGGCAGTAGACGAACGCGAGGAGGGCGCCGCGGCCGGCGCCGCCCTCTGTCCCCGCGAGCAGGAGCACCGCGCCGAGCGTCGGACCGACGCACGGCACCCACCCGACGCCGAAGGCGGCGCCGAGCAGCGGGGCCCCCGCGAGGCCGACGGCGGGGCGCACGTGGAGGCGGCGCTCGGTGCGCCCGAGCGGCACGACCCCGGCGAAGACGAGGCCGAGCCCGACGGCGAGGACGCCCGCGACGACGTCGACGAGCCGGGCGCGGGGCAGCAGCGCCCCGGCGACGCCCGCGAGGGAGCCGAGGGCGACGAAGACGACGGCGAAGCCGAGGACGAACAGCGACGCCCCTGCCACCAGCCGGCGGGTGGGAGCGGTCGCGGGGTCGGCGAGCCGTGTGGCGACCGCGGTCCCACCGCCACCGGTCGCGGCCGGCTGCGGCCGCTGCTCCCCCATCGCCGACACGTACGCGAGGTAGCCGGGCACCAGCGGCAGGACGCAGGGCGAGGCGAACGACACGAGCCCCGCGAGCAGGGCGAGCGGGAGGGCGAGGAGGAGCGAGCCGTCGAGGACGGTCTCCGCGGCGCCCGTCATCGCCCGGCCGCCGCCGCCCCGCGCACGTCCTCGACGACGCCGACGAGGGTGGCCCGGTCGACGCGGGACAGGATGCGGGCCGCCACACGGCCCTCCTCGTCGAGGACGAGGGTGGCGGGGACGGTGTTGGGGGGGACGGAGCCCGCGAGCGGCAGCAGGAGGAGGGAGTCGGGGTCGTGGAGGCTCGGCCAGCCGATGCCGTACTCCTCCTCGAAACCGGCGGCCGCCTCCACCGAGCGGTCGCGGATGTTGATCCCGACGAACCGGACGCCCTCGTCGGCGAGCTGCGCCTCGGCCTCGACGAGGTCGGGGGCCTCGGCGTGGCACGGCGCGCACCACGAGCCCCACACGTTGAGCACGACCGTCTCCCCGCGGAGGTCGGCGACGTCGAGCGGCTCGCCGTCGAGGGTCGTCCCGGTCACGCCGTCGACGGGCTCGCCGCGGTCGTCGGCCGGGAGGACCTCGACGGTCGCGTCGCCGGACACGTACGCGCGGGCGGCCTCGTCCCGCAGCCCGGGCACCCCGGCCTCCCCGGCCGTGCACGCCCCGAGCAGCAGCGTCGCCGCCGCCGCCCCGACGGCGACGGCTCCTCGCACGCGCACGCTCACACCCCCGCCGCGGGCTCGCGGTAGCCGACCCCGACGAGCCGGTCGTCGTCGAACCGGAACGACGTGAGGGAGGCGAGGGCGCACTCCCGCCGGCGCGGGTCGTGCCACGTCCGCCGGCCGACGGCGGCGTTCCGGGCGGTCCAGATCGGCAGCTGGTGGGACACGCACACGATCTCGTGGCCCCGTGCGGCGTCCCGTGCGTCGGCGACCGCGGCGAGCATGCGGGTGGCGATCTCCTCGTACGGCTCGCCCCACGACGGACGGAACGGGTTCCACAGGTGCCGCCAGTGGACGGGCTTGCGCAGCGAGCCGCCGCCCGTGCCGATGGTGAGGCCCTCGAAGACGTTCGCGCTCTCGATGAGCCGCGGGTCGGTGCCGACCTCGACCCCGAGCATCCGGGCGAGCGGCGCGGCGGTCTCCTGCGCCCGCTGCAGCGGGGAGGCCACGACCGCGACGACGTCGCCGCGGGACAGGTCGTCGGCGACCCGGGCCGCCATGCGCTGCCCGCGCTCGCTCAGCCGGTAGCCCTCGAGGCGGCCGTAGAGCACCTGCGCGGGGTTGTGGACCTCACCGTGGCGCAGCAGGTGGACGGTGGTCCGCACCGGGCCCGACGCGCTCACGCGCCCGTCCCCGCACGGGCGGCGGCGGCCGCGCGCGCCGCGGCCGGCAGGGCCTCGAGGACGCGCCCGACGGCCTCGTCGTCGTGGGAGGCGGAGACGAACCACGCCTCGAACGCGGACGGCGGCAGGTGGACGCCCTGCTCGAGCATGCTGTGGAAGAACGCGGCGAACGCCGTCGCGTCCTGGGTCCGGGCGGCGTCGTAGTCGTGGACGCCGTCGGCGACCACCGCGTCGTCGGGGGCGAGGAACACGCTGAACATGCTGCCCGCGTGCTGGACGACGTGCGGGACCCCGGCCGCGTCGAGGGCGGCACCCGCGGCCGCGGACAGGGTGCGGGCGACCTCGTCGACGCGTTCGTACACCGCGGCGTCCGCCAGGCGCAGGGTCGTGAGGCCGGCGGCGACCGCGACCGGGTTCCCGCTGAGGGTGCCCGCCTGGTAGACGGGGCCGAGCGGGGCGAGGTGGGTCATGAGGTCGGCGCGCCCGCCGAACGCGGCGGCCGGGAAGCCGCCGCCCATGACCTTGCCGAACGTGAAGAGGTCCGGTGGCGGGAGCGTCTCGCCCCCGGCGGCCGCGCAGTCCTGCTCGAGGCCGTGCCAGCCGGAGGGCCCGACGCGGAACCCCGTCATCACCTCGTCGTACACGAGCAGGGCGCCGTGGGCGGCCGTGAGCTCGCGCAGCAGTGCCGCGAACCCGGGTCGCGGGGGCACGACCCCCATGTTCCCGGCGGCCGCCTCGGTGATGACGCACGCGATCCGCTCGCCGTGCTCGGCGAAGGCCGCGCGCAGGGCGCCGGGGTCGTTGTACGGCAGGACGACGGTGTCGGCGGCCGCGGCGCCGGTGATGCCGGGGCTGCTCGGGAGCCCGAACGTCGCGAGCCCCGACCCGGCCTGGGCCAGCAGGGCGTCGACGTGGCCGTGGTAGTGCCCGGCGAACTTCACGACGACCGGCCGACCCGTGGCGCCGCGGGCGAGCCGGACGGCGCTCATCGTCGCCTCGGTGCCGCTGGAGACGAGCCGGACCTGCTCGACGGCGGGCACCCGGCGCACGATCTCCTCGGCGAGCTCGACCTCGGGCTCCGTGGGCGCGCCGAAGGAGAAGCCGCGGGCGGCCGCCGCCTGGACGGCCTCGACCACCTCGGGGTGCGCGTGGCCGAGCAGCATGGGACCCCACGAGCACACGAGGTCGACGTAGCGGGTGCCGTCGGCGTCGGTGAGCCACGGCCCGCGTGCGGAGGCGATGAAGCGGGGCGTCCCCCCGACGGCACGGAACGCCCGCACCGGGGAGTTGACGCCGCCGGGCACGAGCGCGCGGGCGCGGTCGAGGAGCGCGGCCGAGCGTGCCGTCGATCCGGCCGGTGCGTGCGGGGTCGTCGTCACGGCCCCAGTGTCCCAAGCCCGGCGGGGTGCCACCGGACCGGGTTCCGAGCGGGCCGCGCGGGCGGCCGGGTCAGGGCCGACGACCGCTGCCCGGGCGGAGCGAGTCGCGGACCGTCGCCATCATGGCGCCGAGGGCGAGGAAGTCGTCCCGGTCGAGACGGTCGACGAGCCGCTCGCGGACGCTCGCCACGTGGTGGGGTGCCGTCGCGACGAGCGCGGCCATGCCCTCGTCGGTGAGGGTGCACCGCACGCCGCGGCGGTCCTCCTCGCACGGCTCGCGGCGCACGAGCCCGCGGGACTCCATGCGCGACACCGTGTGGGTGAGCCGGGAACGGGAGTGCAGCACCAGACCGGCGAGCTCGCTCATCCGCAGCGAGCGGCCCTCGGTCTCCGACAGCTGCACGAGGATGTCGTACTCGCTGAGGCTGAGGCCGTGGGCGGCGAGGTCGCGGTTGAGGGCGTCCTCGAGCAGCGCCGAGCCCTCGAGCCACGCGCGCCACGCGCGCTGCTGGTCGGCGTCGAGCCACCGCTCCTGCGTCACAGCGGGTGAGCCTAGCCGCTGACCTGCGAGGGACCGGCCTGCGGACCGGTGACGTCGAGCGCCCGCGCGACGTCGAGGGCGGCGTACGTGAGGACGACGTCCGCCCCCGCGCGGCGGATGGCGAGGAGGCTCTCGAGCATCGCCCGGTCCCCGTCGAGCCAGCCGTTGCCCGCCGCCGCGTGCACCATCGCGTACTCCCCCGACACCTGGTACGCCGCGACCGGGACGGGGCTGGCGTCGGCGACGCGACGCAGGACGTCGAGGTACGGCAGCGCGGGCTTCACCATGACGACGTCCGCGCCCTCGGCGAGGTCGTGGGCGAGCTCGACGAGCGCACCCCGGGCGTCGGCGGGGTCCTGCTGGTACGTCGCGCGGTCGCCCTGCAGCGTCGACTCGACGGCGTCGCGGAACGGGCCGTAGTACGCGGAGGCGTACTTCGCGGCGTACGCGAGCACCCCGACGTCGGTGCGCCCGTGCCCGTCGAGCGCGCGTCGCACGACGCCGACCTGGCCGTCCATCATCCCGCTCGTGCCGAGCAGGTGGGCGCCGGCGGCGGCCTGCGCGAGCGCGCCGGCGGCGTAGCGCTCGAGCGTGGCGTCGTTGTCGACCCGGCCCGCGCCGTCGAGCACGCCGCAGTGGCCGTGGTCGGTGAACTCGTCGAGGCAGAGGTCGGCCATGAGGACGGTGTCGTCGCCGACGGCGTCGGCGAGGTCGGCGAGCGCGACGTTGAGGACGCCCGAGGGGTCGTCGAGGCCGCTGCCGGTGGCGTCCCGGCGCTCCGGCACGCCGAAGACCATGATCCCGCCGACCCCCGCGGCGACCGCCTCCCGCGCGAGCGCGACGACGCTGCGCCGCGTGTGCTGGAGGACACCCGGCAGGCTCGCGACCGGCCGCGGCTCGCGCAGCCCCTCGCGGACGAAGACGGGCAGGACGAGGTCGGCGGGGTGGAGCCTGGTCCCCGCGACGAGCCGGCGAAGCGCGGGCGTCGCCCGCAGGCGGCGGGGACGGCCGACGGGGAAGCCCGCCACCGCCGCCCCCGCGGTGCCGCCGTCGCCGGCGTGGCCCGGGACCGGGACGGTGCTCACCGCCGCGACCTCATGGCAGCGACCTCACCGGGCGCGCCGGCGCGCGGCCGGGGTGCGCTGCGACGGGCGGGCCCACTCCTGCCCGTCGGCCTCCGCGGCGGCCCGCAGGGCCGAGCCGTGGTCGGCGAGCGCGTCGACCAGCACGCCGACCTCCGGCTCCGGGGCGAGGACGTCGACCCGGAGGCCGTGCTCCTCGGCCGTGGCCGCGGTCCGCGGGCCGATGCACGCGATGACGGTGGCCGCGTGCGGCTTGCCCGCGATCCCGACGAGGTTGCGGACCGTCGAGCTCGACGTGAAGAGCACGGCGTCGAAGCCGCCCGTCTTGATGGCCTCGCGGACGTGGGCCGGCGGAGGTGCCGCGCGGACGGTCCGGTAGGCGGTGACGTCGTCGACCTCCCACCCCATGCCCTGCAGGCCCGCGACGAGGGTGTCGGTGGCGATGTCCGCGCGGGGCAGGAGCACACGGTCGATGGGGTCGAGCTGGGCGTCGAAGGCGGGCCACACCTCGAGCAGGCCCTTGGCCGACTGCTCGCCCGTCGGGAGGAGGTCCGGCTCGAGCCCCCAGTCGCGCAGGGCGTCGGCGGTGACCCCGCCCACCGCGGCGATCTTCAGTCCGGAGAAGGAGCGCGCGTCGAGCCCGAGGGCCTCGAGGTGCTCGCGCACCGCCCGGACCGCGTTGGCGCTCGTGAAGCCGACCCACTCGTAGCGCCCGGTGACGAGGCCGCGGACGGCCTTGTCCATCTGCTGCGGCGTCCGGGGCGGTTCGACGCTGATGGTCGGCACGACGACGGGGTCCGCGCCGAGCTCGCGCAGGTGCGCGACGACCGGCTCGGACTGCTGCTTGGTGCGGGGAACGAGGACGCGCCACCCGAACAGCGGACGGGTCTCGAACCACGACATCGCCCCGCGCTGGCGGACGGCGTCCCCCACGACGAGTGTCACCGGCTCGGCCAGGTCGCCGAGGACGTCGCCCGCCTTCGCCAGCGGCACCTCGACGCTGTGCTGGAGGGTCGTCGTGGCCCGCGACACCGCCACGGTCGGCGTGTCGACGGCCCACCCGGCGCCGACGAGGCGCTCGGACGCGACGGCGAGCCGGTCGCGGGGCCCGACGAGGACGAGCGTGCCGTCGCCGGGGGCGGGCAGGGCGCTCTCGTCACCCGTGCGGTCCTCGCGGACGTCGAGCAGGTGGACGTGGTCGGTGCCTGCGGGGGCCAGCGGGACGCCGGCGTACGCCGGGGCGGCGACCGCGGGGCTGATGCCGGGCACGACCTCGACCTCGGCGCCGGCGCCACGGGCGGCCGCCACCTCGGCGGTCACGGTCGAGAACGTCGTCGCGTCCCCCGGGACGAGCCGCACCACCCGCGCGCCGGCGCTCGCGGCGGCGGTGACGGCACGGGCCCTCGCCGCGCGGGCGAGCTGGCTGTCGTCGGTCTGGTCGAGCTCGACGAGGGCGACGTCGCCGCGCGCGCACCGCGCGAGCAGGGCGTGCGGCGCGGGGGTGTCGGTGAGGACGGTGTCGGCCTGGGCGAGGAGCTCCGCCGCCCGCAGCGTGAGGAGCCCCGGGTCGCCGGGGCCGGCGCCGACGAAGGCGACGTGGGCGGGGCCGTCCTGCCGGCGCGGCCGCACCGAGGGCCCGTCGCCGCCGACCGGCCCCGTGGGCGAGGTGGCGGGCGTGGCCCGGGTGTCGGGCGTGCGGCTGGTCATCGCAGGCTCTCCTCGTGCTCGGTGGTGCGCGGGCCCGGACGCGTGCTGGTCCGGCGTGTGGTCCCGGCGGTGCCGGTGCGGGCGGCGAGCAGCCGCCGTCCCGCCCGCTCCCCCGTCGCCTCGGCCTCGTGCGTCCCCCCGTGCTCCTCGACCCGGACGACGTCCCCGGCGTCGGCGTCGGCGGCGACGTCGGCGTCGGCGTCGGCGTCGGGTGCGGCGGCTCCCAGCAGGACGAGCCGGTCGCCCTCCACCCGTGCCCACGCGCCGACCGGCGCGGAGCAGCCGGTGTCGAGGACGGCGAGGAGGCGGCGCTCCGCCGTGACCGCGGCCCGGGTGGGCGGGTGGTCGAGCGCCGCGCGGACCCGGTCGGCGAGCGGGTCGTCGGCCCGGGTCTCGACCGCCAGGGCACCCTGACCGGGAGCCGGGACGACGACCGCGGGGTCGAGGACCTCGCTCACCTCGTCGCCGCGGCCGAGGCGGCGCAGGCCGGCGTGGGCGAGGATCACGGCGTCCAGGTCCGCGTGGACCCGGGCGAGGCGGGTGTCGACGTTGCCGCGCACGTCGACGACCTCGACGTGCCGGCCGTCGCGGCGGCAGACCTCGCGCAGCAGTGCGGCGCGGCGGGGGGAGCCGGTGCCGACGCGCGCCCCGTCGGGCAGGTCGGCGAGCCCGCCGAGGCCCGGGCGGGTGACGAGGACGTCGCGCGGGTCCTCTCGCTCCGGGACGGCGGCGAGGACGATCCCCGGCGCGGGCGCCGTCGGCAGGTCCTTGAGGGAGTGGACGGCGACGTCGACGCGGCCGTCGAGCAGGGCCTCGCGCAAGGCCGACACGAACACCCCGACCCCGCTGGCGCGGCGGGCCAGCTCGCGCAGCGGCGCGGGGTCGGTGTCGCCCGCGGTGCTGATCTCGACGAGCTCCGTCGCCTCGCCGGTCGCCGCCGTGAGCGCCGCGGCGACGAGACCGGACTGGGTGCGGGCGAGCGCGCTCGCCCGGGTGCCGACGCGGATCACGGCCGCCCCCCCGGGGCGGGGCGGCCGAGGCCGGCCGCGGGGTCGTCGCCGTGCTCGCCGACGACCGAGACGGGGTCGAGGCTGTCGCCGACCGTCAGGCCGAAGAGGGTCTGCAGCGCCTCGGCGTACACGGAGCCGTCCGGCTGCGCGGCGAGCTCCTTGATGCGGACGGTGGGGGTGTGGAGGACCTTGTCGACGACGCGGCGCACCGTCCGCTCCACCTCCGCCGCGACGGCGGGGTCGAGGGCACCGAGCCGGCCGCGGAGCCGGTCGAGCTCCGCCTCGACGACGGCGTCGGCCTGCGAGCGCAGCGCGACGACGGTCGGCGTCACCCTCGCCGCGTGCGCCTCGGCGCGCCACAGCTCTACCTCCTCCGCCACGACGGCGTGGGCGCGGGCCACCTCGCCGTCGGCGCGGACGGCGTCGGGCCCTGTCCCCGCGAGCAGGCCCGCGAGCTCCTCGAGGTCGACGAGGTGGACGGCCGTCGGGTCGAGGTCCCCGAGGGGCTCGACGTCGCGCGGCAGGGCGAGGTCGACGAGGACGAGCGGGCGGCCGCCGCGGCGCGCCACGGCGGCGCGGACGTCCGCGGCGTGGACGACGTGCCCGACCGACCCCGTGCACGACACGAGGACGTCGACCTCGTCGAGCACGGCGGGCAGGTCGCCGAGCGCGGCGGTGCGGCCGGCGACGGTGGCGGCGAGGCGCGCGGCCGGTCCGGGGGTGCGGTTGAGGACCGTGACGTCCCCCGTGCCGACGCCCGAGCGGGCGAGTGTCGCGACGACGAGCCCGGCCATGCCGCCGGCGCCGACGACCGCCACCCGGGCGCGGGCGAGGTCGCCGACCACCTGCTCCGCCCGCGCGAGCGCCTCGCTCACCATCCGGTTGCCGAGCCGCTCGAGCCCGCTCTCCGCGCGGGCGCGCCGACCGACGCGCAGGGCGCGCTCGACGACCGCGGCGAGACGACCCCCGGCGTGACCGGCGGCCCGGGAGTGGGCGTAGGCGCTACGGACCTGGCCGAGGACCTGCGCCTCGCCGATGGCCATGGAGTCCAGGCCCGCGACCACGCGGAAGGTGTGCTCGACGGCCGCCTGGTCGTAGTGGGCGTACATGTGCTCGACGATGTCGGCGACGGCGACGCCGCTGCCGTGGGACAGGGCGGCCGAGACCGCGGCGACACCGCTGTGGAACCGGTCGACGTCGACGAACACCTCGACCCGGTTGCACGTCGCGAGGACCATCGCCTCGTTGACGTACGGCTGGGAGAGGACGGCGCGGGCGACCGCGTCGGCGTCCGACGTGGCGGCGGCGAGCCGCTCGAGCTGCGGCAGGGGGGCCGTGCGGTGGCTGGCCCCGACGACGAGGAGGGTCACCGGCCGGCCCCCGCTCCGGCCGCCGGCCCCTCGCTGCCGCGGACCGCGGGCTCGGGGGCGGGCACGACCCGGGCGACCGCGGGCAGCTCCCCGAGGAGGGCGCTGCGCTTGCGCTGCTCGTGGAAGCCGAGGATCTGCAGCTCGCTCGACAGGTCGACCGCGCGCACCGTCACCCCCGCCGGGACGCGCACGGTGGCGCCCGCGAAGGTGAGGATGCTCGTCACGCCGGCGGCGACGAGCGCGTCGCACGTCGGCTGGGCCGCGGCGGCGGGGGTCGCGACGACGGCGATCCGGACGCCGCGGCGCGCGACGAGCGCAGGCACCTCGTCGACGTGGTGGACCGTGTGGCCGTTGACCTCGGTGCCGACCACCGAGGGGTCGGCGTCGAAGAGGGCGGCGATGCTGAGGCCGCGGCTGGAGAAGCCGCCGTAGTGCGCGAGGGCGCGCCCGAGGTTGCCGACGCCGACGATGGCGACGGGCCAGTCGTGCTCGAGCCCGAGGACGGCGGACATCTCGTGGACGAGGGTCGCGACGTCGTACCCGACCCCGCGGGTGCCGTACGTGCCGAGGTGGGACAGGTCCTTGCGGAGCATGGCCGCGGACACGTGGACGCTCTCGGCGAGCTCGGAGCTCGACACCGTGGTGACGCCGGCGGAGGCGAGGGCGTGGAGCGCCTGCAGGTAAGTGGGCAGGCGCTGGACGGTCGCCTCCGGCACCCCGTCGACCGCCGGCGCGGCGGGCGAGGCGGTCGCCTCCCACTCGGCGGCACCCACGGCGGCGGACGACGTCGTACGGGCCGCCGGACCCCTGCGCCCGCGGGCGTCGGCCCGGGGCAGGCGCAGACGCTTCAGCGGCACATGACCTCCTCGTGGACTGGCTCGATCGTACGTGCTTGTGACGACAGGCACAAAGTCGCGCGACCCTCCTGCGGCACCGGCGCGGCGGGGTGTGGTAGCGGCCACGAGGTGGTGATCGGCCGCGGGGCTCACCACGTGAGGCGCTCGGCGGGTCCCTCGCCCCGGGCGGCAGCGGCGAGCACCCGCCGGAGGCGCTCGGCGTCGACGCGCAGCTGCTCGACGACCCTGCCGTCGACCTCGACGACCGGGATGCGGTCCCAGTAGGCGGCGTGCAGCCGGGGGTCGTCGTCGACCGACGCCTCCTGCAGCCGCGCGCCGACGCGCGCGCACTCGCGGGCCACGACGGGGCGCGCCTCGTCGCACAGGTGGCAGCCCCGGCGCCCGACCAGCCGCACCTCGGGCACGCGCGCCCCGGCGGCGGCTGCCGCGTCGCGCCGCGGCAGCAGCCGGCGGATCCGGTCCGTGACCCGGTCGAGCACCTCCGGGCCCCCGTCAGCCGAGGAAGACCGAGCGCCGCTGGACGAGCAGCGCGTAGAGGGTCTGCTGGATGACCTCGCGCACCCGGTCGGTGATCTCGAAGACCACCATCGGGTCGTCGGCGGCGGCCGGGTCGAGGGTGTCGGTCGGGACGGGCTCCCCGAGCTCGATGAGCCACTTGCTCGGCAGCGGGACGAGACCGAGCGGACCGAGCCACGGCCAGGTCGGCGTCACCGGCCAGAACGGGGCGCCGAACAGGCGGGCGAGCGGGCGCACGTCGGCGAGCATCGGGTGGATCTCCTCCGCCCCCACGATGCTGACCGGCACGATCGGCACCTGCGTGCGGATGGCGGCGGAGACGAACCCCCCGCGGCCGAAGCGCTGGAGCCGGTACCGGTCGCGGTAGTGCTTGCCGATCCCCTTGAACCCCTCGGGCCACACGCCCACGAGCTCGCCGGCGGTGAGGAGCCGTTCGGCGTCGCTCGTCGTGGCGAGGGTGGCGCCCATCCGCCGGGCCACGTCACCGACGAGCGGTGTCGCGAAGACGAGGTCCGCCCCGAGGAGCCGGAGGAAGCGCCCGTCGGTCGCGTCGTGGACCGCGACCTGCGTCATGAGGGCGTCCCACGCCAGCGTCCCGCTGTGGTTGCCGACGAGGAGGGCGCCCCGGTCCGCGGGGATGTTCTCCTGACCGCGCAGCTCCACCCGGAACCAGTGCCGGTAGACCGGGCGCAGCACCGCGAGCAGCACCCGCTCGGTGAGCTCGGGGTCGAAGCCGAACTCGTCGACGGCGTAGTCGCCCTCCAGCCGGCGGCGCACGAGCTCGACGGCGTCGACGAGGAGCTCGGCGAGGTGGCCGCCGTCGCTCGTCACCTCGCGCGCGGTCGTCCCCTCCGGCGCGGGTGCAGTCGCGACGGGCTCCGTGGCCGGCAGGTCCGGGACGACCCGCAGGCGGGGCGGCGGGCCCTCCGCCAGCCGCTCGACGACCTCGAGGCCCGCGGCCTCGCCGTGGCGGGTGACGGCCTCGTCGAGCGCGTCGGCCGCCGGCGCGTCGAGCAGCGGTGTGCCGGCCCGTCGTCGTCGTGCCCGTTCGGCGGCCGCGCGGCCGGCGGCCTGGTCGAGGCCGGACCGGCCGGTGCCGCTCACCGGGACGCCCGCTCGAGGGAGGCGACGGTGTCGACGACGGCGCTGCGGAGCTCCTCGGCGACGAGGTCGACGGCCGGGCGGACACCGCGCAGGCGGTGGGAGGCGCAGAAGTCCTCGAAGGCCTGCCGGGTGGTCCGGGCCGGCACGAAGCCGAGCTCGGTCCGGCAGCGGGTGGTGTCGAGGACGCGGCCGTAGCCGAGCAGGCGGAGGTCCTCGACGGTGAGCTCGGCGGCGCCGGCCCGCGTGAGCCACCGCGCGGCGGCGCCGGCGAACCGCTCGGGCACCCCCACGACCGGCCGACCCGCGAGCGCCGCCGCCTGGACGGTCGTGAGGACGCCGTCACCGGCGACGTTGACGGCCCCGGTCACGTGCTCCCCCGGCGGGCCGATGGTGGCGCGCACCATGGCCTCGACCGCGTCGTCCTCGTGGACCACCTGCAGCCGGCCGTCGTGGCCGAGCAGCGTGGGCACGGCGGGCAGCGCGAACACCTTCGACAGCGGCGTCTCCAGCCCCGGCCCCACGATCGAGGCGAAGCGCAGCAGCGCGACCTGGACGTCGGGGCGCCGGCGTGTGAACCCGCGGACGTAGCCCTCCACCTCGAGGCAGTCCTTGGCCCAGCCGGTGCGCGGCGGCGAGGACGCGGCCGTCGACTCCGTGAACATCGCGGGGTCGGCCGGCCCGGCGCCGTAGACGCCGGACGTCGACTTCACGACGAGGCGGCGCACGCCGGGCGCCTTCTGGCACGCGGCGAGCAGCTGCATCGTGCCGAGGACGTTGATCTCCTTCATCGGCACCCGCCCGCCTGCGGAGCGCGGCGTGGCGATGACGTTCATGTGGACGACGGTGTCGACCCGCTCCTCCCGCAGCAGCCGGCCCACGGCGGGGCTGCGGATGTCGGCGCGGACGAAGGCCGCCTCGCCGAGCGGCACCGGGGGCGGGACGACGTCGAGCCCGACGACCCGGGGCCGGGCGGGGTGGCGGGCCAGCGCAGCGGCGACCTTGCCACCGAGGTACCTGGACACCCCGGTGACGAGGACCGTGCGACCGGCCACGACGGACCCCGCCCCGCCGGTCGGCTACTTCTTGTTGCGGCGCTGGTGACGCGTGCGGCGCAGCAGCTTGCGGTGCTTCTTCTTCGCCATGCGCTTGCGGCGCTTCTTGATGACAGAGCCCACGGAGGACCTTCTCTCTCGGGTGCAGGTGGTGCGGCACGCCGCCCCGACCGACGAGCACCGACCCTGGCCGGCGCGCGCGTCGGGCGCGCGGCGCCGACGGGTTCCGCACGCAAGGCTACCGCCCGCCGGTGGGCGGCGGATCCGTCAGTCGAACCAGGGGTCGAGCCCGAGCAGCGGGAAGACCGCCTTGCGGGTCGCGAGGATCGCCTGGTCGACGGGGTCCGCCGGGTCGTAGCCGGCCTCCCACGGCTGGAACGTCGCCTCGACCCCGTCGGTCATGCGGCGCGGACCGGGCTGCCCGGTCAGCTGCACGACGTGCTCGAGCCACTCCGGCGGGACCGCGGTCGTGGGGTCGACCGGCTGGTGCGCGGCGATCCCGACGAGGTGCGCCCACGCGCGGGGCACGACGTCGACGAGCTCGTAGCCGCCGCCGCCGAGCGCGAGCCAGCGCCCGCGCGTCACCTCGTGGGCGAGGTCGTGGAGCAGCGCGGCGGCGGCGCGCTGGCCGTCGACGGACACGCGGAGGTGGGCGAGGGGGTCGAGCACGTGCGTGTCGCACCCGTGCTGGGTGACGAGGACCTGGGGGCGCACCTCGCGCACGACGGGTCGGGCGACGGCGTGGAGCGCGCGGAGCCAGCCGGCGTCGCCCGTGCCCGCGGGCAGCGCGACGTTGACAGCCGTCCCCTCCGCACCGGGCCCGCCGACGTCCGTCGGGTAGCCCGTGCCGGGGAACAGCGTCCGGCCCGACTCGTGGAGCGAGATCGTCGTCACCCGCGGGTCGTCCCAGAAGACGGACTCCGTGCCGTCGCCGTGGTGGACGTCGGTGTCGACGTACACGACCCGCTCGACGCCCGCGTCGAGGAGGGCCCGGATCGCTCCGGCGCAGTCGTTGTACACGCAGAAGCCCGAGGCGGCGTCGGCGGAGGCGTGGTGCAGGCCGCCGGCGAAGTTGACGGCGTGCCGGACCTCGTCCGCGGCTATCGCGCGAGCGAGCGCGACGGAGCCGGCGAAGACGCGGGCCGCGCTGTCGTGCATGCCGGGGAAGGCGGGCGTGTCGACCGTGCCGACGCCGTGGCCGACGTCCGCACGGACGTCGAGGGACGCCGCCCGCACGGCCGCGACGAGCCCCGCGGTGTGGACCGTGCGCAGCAGGGCGTCGTCGGCCACGGGCGCGTCGACGACGTCGACGTGCCGGAAGAGGCCGAGATCGCGGCACAGCCGCGCGGTGAGGGCGATCCGGACGGGGGCGAGCGGGTGCCCGGGACCGAAGTCGTAGCGCACGAAGTCCTCGTCCCACACGACGCGCGTGCGGTGGAGCGTCCCCGGCGGCATGGCGACACGCTAGCGGCGGCCGGGCCCTCCCCCGGCCGCCGTCGCGACCCGTGGGACCGCGCGTGGACGGCTCCGTGGACCGCAGCAGGAGCCGCCGCCCGGGACCGAGGTCCCAGACGGCTCCCAGGAACGTGCACCATGGTGTCCGGCGGACCCCGCCCCGCAGCGCCGATCCCGGCGCCGACACGTCCAGACGGACCCATCCACCAGAGGAGCCGACCGGTGGCCACGAAGACCCCCGACGACCGTCAGGCGCGCATCGCGAAGATGCAGGCCGCCCAGCGCAGCGCCGAGCGCCGCCGCTCGCTCCTCGTGATCGGCGCCGCCGCGCTCGTCTCCGTCCTCCTCATCGGCGTCGTCGTCGCCGTGATCGTCCAGTCGCAGGCGCAGCGCAGCGAGATCGAGCGCGCCGCCGCCGAGGACATCGAGGGCGTCGAGGAGTACCCGGACCAGACCCGGGACCACGTGCAGACCCCGGTCGACTACGAGGTCGTGCCGCCCGTCGGCGGCAACCACACCCCGTTCTGGCAGAACTGCGGGTTCTACGACGCCCCCGTGCAGACCGAGCCGGGCGTCCACGCGCTCGAGCACGGCGCGGTGTGGGTGACGTACGACCCGTCGCTGCCCGAGGAGCAGGTCACGACGCTGCAGGACCTCGCCGAGCGCAACCCGTACCTCCTGGTCTCCCCGTGGCAGGACGGCGAGCTGCCGGGCGCCGTGACGGCGAGCGCCTGGGGCTACCAGCTCGTCCTCGACAGCGCGGACGACGAGCGCCTCGAGGTGTTCCTCGCGAAGTACCTCCAGGGCGAGCAGACGCCCGAGCCCGGCGCCGCCTGCTCCGGCGGCACCGACGCGACCGTCTGAGCGGTAGGACCGCATGAGCCGCGTGCTCGCCCGTCCGGCCGCCACCGCCCTCGCCCTCGTCGGCGGGTCGCTCCTCGTCGTCGTCGGCCTCCTCGTGGGCGTCGCGCTCGCGGGGTCGGCGTCGGCGGCGCCGGCCGAGGACTCCGTCGACGCGGGCTTCGCCCGGGACATGCAGGTCCACCACGGCCAGGCCGTCGAGATGTCGGTGCTGGTCCGGGAGCGCAGCGACGACGCCGAGCTCCGCCAGCTCGCCCTCGACATCGAGCTCACCCAGCAGAACCAGCAGGGCCGAATGGCGGGCTGGCTCAGCTCGTGGGGGCTGCCGCAGAGCTCGACCCTGCCGGTCATGGGGTGGATGTCCGGGCCGTTCGCCGGCGACGGCGAGCACACGGGCATGGCGGGGATGGACACGGCGACAGGCAGGACGGACGCCGAGGGCGCCGGCAACCCCATGACGGCCATGGGCATGGCGACACCGGACCAGATGGCCGCGCTCCGCGCGTCCGACGGCGTCGAGGCGGAGCGGCTCTTCCTCCAGCTCATGATCGACCACCACTCCGGCGGCGTGGCCATGGCGGACGTCGCCGCGGAGGAGGCCTCGCAGTCCTACGTCCGCGACCTCGCGCAGTCCATGGTCGACGCGCAGAGCGCCGAGCTGACGGTGCTGCAGGACATGCTCGACGAGCGCGGCGGCCCGGTCGACCTCGCCGACGCCTGAGCCCGGCGTAGCGTGTGCGCCCGTGAGGCGCACCGAGGGGCACCGCTGATGGGCAACGTCAAGCTGCACTCCGACGCCGTGCTGGTGGTGGGGCTCGGCCGGTTCGGGGCCTCCGCCGCGCAGGCGCTGCACCGCCTCGGGCACGAGGTGCTCGCGGTCGAGCGCAGTCCCGAGCTCGTGCAGGAGTGGTCGGGGCGGCTCACGCACGTCGTCGAGGCGGACGCGACGAACGTCGAGGCGCTCAAGCAGCTGGGCGCGAGCCAGTTCCCCATCGCCGTCGTCGGCATCGGGACCTCCATCGAGGCGAGCGTCCTCACGACCCTCAACCTCGTCGACCTCAAGGTCGGCCAGATCTGGGCGAAGGCGATCTCCCACGCCCACGGCACCATCCTCGAGCGGCTCGCGACCGAGGGCACCATCGACCGTGTCGCCGGCGGCGCCGACAGCCTCGACGAGGTGGCCCGGCGCTCGCGCGAGGCCCGGCAGCGCGGTGTCGTCCCCCGCAGGACCGGCAGCCGGGTCACCGTCGTGTACCCGGAGGCGACGATGGGCGAGCGCACCGCCCACCTCGTCACCGGCAAGCTGCTCGACTACATCGAGTTCGACGACGGCTTCGCGATCGTCAAGATGGCGCCGCCGAAGGAGACCCACAACTTCACCCTCGACCAGGCCGGCGTGCGCTCGAAGTACGGCATCACGGTGGTCGGCGTGAAGCGGCCGGGCGAGGACTTCACGTACGCCGTGCCGAGCACGAAGGTCCACCCCGAGGACACGCTCATCGTGTCGGGCCACGTGGACCAGATCGAGGCCTTCGCGGCGCGTCCGTGAGCGGAGCCCGGGGCGAGGACGCCCCCGACGACCAGCAGCAGCTGGCCGCGGACATGGCGGGCGGCGGGCCGCGCCACCCCGGTGCGGGCCTCCTGCGGCGCGGCACGGGCGGTCGCGTGTCGACCCTGGCCCGCCGCGCCGGCCTGGAGTCGTTCCTGTCCCCGGTGCGGATCATCCCGGTCGGTCTCCTCGCGGTCATCGCCATCGGGGCCGCGCTCCTGCACACGCCGTTCGCCGTGCAGGACGCGGGCGAGGGCGGCAGCGGACCCGACGGCGTGACGCCGACGCTCGTCGCCGTCTTCACCGCCACGAGCGCGGCCTGCGTCACGGGCCTCGTCGTCGTCGACACGCCGTCGTACTGGTCGACGTTCGGCGAGGCCGTCATCCTCGTGCTGTTCCAGGTCGGTGGGCTCGGCATCGCGACGCTCGGCTCCCTCGTCGGCCTCGCCGTCCTCCGCCGCTTCGGCCTGTCGAGCATGCTCGCAGCCCGGCAGGAGACGAAGGGCTTCGACCTCGGCGAGATCCGCGGCATCCTGCCCCGGCTGCTGCTCACGACCGCGGTCATCGAGGGGGTGGTGTCCCTCGTCCTCTTCGCGCGCTTCTGGGTGCACTACGACGAGCCGTTCGGGCGCGCGCTGTGGCTCGGCGTCTTCCACGGGGTCTCGGCGTTCAACAACGCCGGCTTCGCGCTCTTCAGCGACAGCCTCGTCGGGTTCGTCGGCGACCCGTGGATCGTCGTCCCGGTCATGACGGGGGTGGTGCTCGGCGGGCTCGGGTTCCCCGTGCTTGTCGAGCTCGCCCGGTTCCGGCGTGCGTCGGCGTGGTCGCTGCACACGCAGCTGACGATCGTGACGTCCGCCGTGCTCCTCGTGGGCGCGGCGATCGCGCTCGGGGCGCTCGAGTGGGGCAACGAGGCGACGATCGGGGGTCTGCCGCTCGGCACCAAGCTCCTCGCCGTCGCGTTCATGTCGGTGACGCCGCGCTCGAGCGGGTTCGCGACCATCGACTACGGGGAGGTCGGGGAGGCCGCGCGCTTCGTCACCGACGCGCTCATGTTCGTCGGGGCCGGGAGCGCCGGGACCAGCGGCGGCATCAAGGTCGGCACGCTCGCCGTGCTCGCCCTCGCCGTCTGGGCGGAGTCCCGCGGCGACGACGACGTCCACGCGTTCGGGCGGCGCATCGCGACGGCCACCGTCCGGCAGGCGCTCGCGGTCCTCGGCTTCTCCATCATGCTGACGGGCGTCGCCATCGTCGTGCTGCTCCAGACGACCCCGTTCGACCTCAGCGACACGATCTTCGAGGCCGTCTCCGCGACCGCGGTGGTGGGGTTGTCGACGGGTGTGACGGACGACCTGCCGGACGCGGCGGCGTGGTTCGTCACCGCCTGCATGTTCGTCGGCCGCGTCGGTCCCGTGGCGGTGGCCGCGGCGGTCGCGACGAAGCAGCGGCGGCGGCTGTTCCGGCTGCCCGAGGCCCGCCCGCTCATCGGCTGAGACCGACCGCCCGGCGACCGCGGTCACCGGTGCGGGTGGACCCGGTCCCCGGCCGGACCCCGCGGGCGTACCGTCACCGACCGTGCCACCTCGCGCACGGGCCGACCGCGGTCCACTCGCCCGGCGCCGCCGGGTCCGCACCCTCCTCCACCCGGCCCGGGTCATCCCGGCGGGCTTCGCCGCGGCCGTGGTCCTCGGCACCCTCGCGCTCCTCACGCCGGTCGCGGTCGCCGAGGGCGCCGCACCGGACGGCGGGACGCCGCTCGTCGTCGCCGTCTTCACCGCGACGTCCGCGGTCTGCGTGACGGGGCTCGTCGTCGTCGACACCGGCACGTACTGGTCGGCGGCCGGGCAGGCGGCGATCCTCGTGATGATCCAGGTCGGCGGCTTCGGCATCTCGACGCTGGCGACGCTCCTCGCGCTGCTCCTGCGCCGCCGCCTCGGCCTGCGCTCGCGGCTGGCGACCGGCGCCGCGACCCGTAGCACCCCCGCCGAGGCCCGCTCCGTCCTCGCGGGCATCGTGCGCATCACGCTGCTCGTCGAGGGGGTCGTCGCCGTCGCGCTGTCGCTGCGGTTCCTCCTCGGCTACGACATGCCCCTGCGGCGGGCCCTCTGGTACGGCGTGTTCCACGCCGTGTCCGCCTTCAACAACGCGGGCTTCGCGCTACCGGAGGACAACGCCAACCTCGTCCCGTACGCCACCGACGAGTGGGTGACCGTGCCGGTCATGGTCGCCGTCGTCCTCGGCGGCATCGGCTTCCCCGTGATCTTCGAGGTGCTGCGGCGGACCGGCCTGCCGTGGCGGGTGAGCACCCGGCTCGTCCTGCTCGGGACGGCCGTGCTGCTCGTCGGGGGGACGGCGCTCTACCTCGTGCTGGAGTGGGAGAACGCCGAGACCTACGCCGGCCTCGCCGGGGCCGATCGGGTCTGGGTCGCGTTGTTCATGTCGGTGTCGGCGCGCACGGCCGGGTTCAACGTCGTCGACTACGCCGACCTCGACGACGGCTCGCTCTTCCTCACGACGCTGCTCATGTTCGTCGGCGGCGGCTCGGGCGGCACCGCCGGCGGCATCAAGGTCGGGACACTCATGGTCCTCGTGGCCGCGGTCGTCGCCGAGGGCCGCGGCGACCCCGACGCCGAGGTCTTCGGCCGCCGCATCTCCCCGGCCGTGATCCGGCAGGCGCTCGCCGTCATCGGCATCTCCGGGGCCGTGATCTCGACCGCGACGGTGTGGCTGCTCGCGGTCACCGACGCCGGGCTCGCACCGGCGCTGTTCGAGGTCGTCTCCGCCTACGCGACCGTGGGGCTGTCGACCGGCATCACCGACGACCTGCCGCCCGGCGGGGACTGGGTCCTCGTCACGTGCATGTTCCTCGGCCGCATCGGGCCGACGACCGCCGTCGCGGCGCTCGCCCTCCGAGAGCGCGGGCGGCTGTACCGGATGCCGGAGACGCACCCCCTCGTGGGCTGAGGTCGTCGTGCCGGTCCCGGTGTCGGTGCCGGGGTCTAGCGTCGACGGGCGTGGACGACGTGACGGTCCTGCCCGCCCTCGGCCGCTTCGACGACGTCGCGACCGTCGTGGGCACGCGCCGACCGGACGCCGGCGCGTGCTGGTGCACGGCGTACCGGGACAGCCGGGTGCCGAACGCGGAGCGCCCGGCGTACCTGCGGTCGCTGTGTGCGCAGGAGCCGGGACCGGGGGTCCTCGCGTACGTCGGGGGCGAGGTCGCGGGCTGGTGCTCGGTGGCGCCCCGGAGCACGTACCGACGGCTGCTGCGCTCGCGCACCATCCCCGTGCTCGACGAGCGGGACGCGTGGTGCGTCGTCTGCTTCGTCGTCCGGGCCGGCTTCCGCCGCCGGGGCCTGCTCCACGACCTGCTGGACGGCGCGGTGGCGCACGCGCAGGCGCACGGCGCGGAGGTGGTCGAGGGCTACCCCGTCGACGCCTCGGACGGCCGGGTCGACGTCGTCTCCGGCTACGTCGGCTCGGTGCAGCTGTTCGAGCGGTCCGGCTTCACGCGCGTGCAGGCGACCACCGCGCACAGCGGACACCGGGTCCGGTGGCTCGTTCGGCGCGAGCTCGCCTGAGCGCGGGGGACGGGTCAGCGAGGGCCGAGGCGGCGCTCGGGGTGGCGGCGGCTCCACTCCTTCATCCGCCTGGGGTAACCGGTCACCTTCGCCTCGTACAGGGGCAGTGCGAGCCCGCGGGCGAGGTCGGCGGCCACCCGCGGGGAGCGGACGGGACGGCGGGTCCACTCGCCGTCGTGCGCGACGGCGACCACGGTCGTCGTGAAGTCGCTCGTCTCCGGCTCGAGGTAGAACTCGACCCCGCGCCGGGAGGCGACGAAGTCGCGGAGGTGGCGGACGCCCTGGTCGTCGGCGGCGGCGCCGCGCAGTCCCCCTGCCGACCCCCCACGACGCGGCCGCAGCCGCGAGAACCAGCTCACCGTCGCTCCTTCCTCCGGCACCCTCAGGGTGTCTGCTCGCTCAACTACCCGCGAGCCGGCCGAGTTCCGCCGAGCGGTCCCGCGCGGCCTCCATCGCCGTGACGAACGCCGCCCGCACGCGGTGGTCGTCGAGCACCCGGACCGCCGCCATCGTCGTGCCCGCGGGCGACGACACCTGCTCGCGCAGGACGGTCGGGTGCTGGCCGGTCTCGGCGACCATGCGGCCCGCACCGACGACGGTCTGGACGACGAGGGTCGTCGCGACCTCGCGCGAGAGGCCGAGCAGCACCCCCGCCTCGATCATCGCCTCGACGACGTAGAACACGTACGCGGGACCGGAACCGGAGACGGCGGTGACGGCGTCCATGTGGTGCTCGGGGACCCGGACGACCTTGCCGACGGCCCCGAGGAGGGCCTCGGCCGCGTCGAGGTGCTCGGGTCCGGACCCCGTGCCGGCGGCGATGGCGCTCATGCCCTCGTCGACGAGCGCGGGGGTGTTCGGCATGACGCGGACGACCGGGACGTGCGGTCCGCCGCCCGCGACGAGCCCGTGCTCGAGGGCGGCGGTCGTGACGCCCGCGGCGAGGGACACGACGAGCGTCCCGGCGCGCAGGTGCGGGGCGACGTCGGCGAGCAGGGACGGCACGTCCTGCGGCTTGACGACGAGGACGAGGGTCCCCGCCTCCTGCACCGCGGTCGCGGTGTCGACGACACGGACGCCGTAGCGGTGCGTGAGCTCCTGCGCGCGCTCCGGGCGCCGCTCGGTGACGAGCAGCGCCTCCGCCGCCCGCCCGGCCCGCAGGAGACCCGACAGGAGCGTCTCCCCCATGACCCCGGCACCGAGGACGGCGACGACGTCGGCGCCCGGACGGTCGCTCGTGCCGCTCACGAGCGGCTCGTGAGGGAGCGCAGGAGCAGGGCGAGGTTCGCGGGTCGCTCCGCGAGCCGCCGCACCAGGTAGGCGTACCAGTCGTCGCCGTAGGGCACGTACACGCGCACCCGACGCCCGAGGGAGCCGAGCCGCGCCTGCTCCTGCGGCCGTACGCCGAGGAGCATCTGGACCTCCCACGCGTCGGCGTCACGACCGGCGTCGCGGGCGACGGCCTCACCGATCTCGAGCAGCAGCGGGTCGTGCGTGGCGAGCATGGGGTAGCCCTCGCCGTGGAGAAGGACCTTGAGGCAGCGCACGTAGGAGCGGTCGACGCCGTGGGGGTCGGTGAAGGCGACGGTCTCCGGCGGCGCGTAGGCGCCCTTGCACAGCCGCACCCGCGAGCCGGTCGTCGCGAGGTCCCGGCAGTCGGCCTCGGTGCGGCGCAGCTGCGACTGCAGGACCGCGCCGACCCACGGGTGCTCCGCGCGGAGCGCCTCGAGCACCCGCAGCGTCGAGTCGACCGTCGTGTGGTCCTCCATGTCGAGGGTGACGGTCGTCCCGGCGAGGGCGGCGGCCTCGCAGATCGTGCGGGCGTTCTCGAGCGCGACCGACTCGCCGTCGCGGCCCAGCGCCTGGCCGAGGGCGGAGAGCTTGACGGACACCTCGACGTCCCCGCCGTCGCTCAGCCCGAGCGCGGACAGACGGCCCAGGACGCCGACGTACGCGTCCCGCGTCCTCGCGGCGTCCGCCTCGTCGGCGACGTCCTCGCCGAGCCGGTCGAGGGTGACGAGGAGGCCGCGCGAGCGCTGCTCGGCGGCCGCCTCGAGCGCGTGGTCGTCGCCGGTACCCGCGACGAAGCGGTGGACGAGGTCCCGGGTGACGGGGGCGCGCTCGACGGCCTCGCGGAGGGCGTCGTTGCGGGAGGCGGCGAGCAGGAGGGCCCGCTGGGCCTTGGCGATCACGTGGCGCTCACCGGGTCAGGCTATCCGGCACCCAGGTGGCGCCGGGCGAAGTCGAGGGTCCGCTGGAGGGCGACGGTCCGGCGGGTCTTGTCCCGCCGGGTGTTGATCTCGGCGACGACGTGACCCGCCCAGCCGTCGGCCGCGAGCTTCTCCAGCACCTCCGCCACCGGCTGGTTGCCGTCCCCGGGCACGAGGTGCTCGTCCTTCAGCGACCCGGAGCCGTCGGCGAGGTGCACGTGGACGACGCGGTCGCCGAGGTCCTCGAGCAGCTCGAGGGAGTCCTGCCGCGCCGTGGCCGCGTGGGAGAAGTCGAGCGTGCAGTGGCTGTAGCTGTGGTCGAGCAGGTCCCAGCCCGGGGCGTACGCGCGGACGTCCCGGCCGCCGACCCGCCACGGGAACATGTTCTCCACCGCGAACGTGCAGTGGTGCTCCTCGCCGAGGGCGGCGATGCCCTCCTCGAACGCCTTGCCGTACGTGCGCTGCCACCGGAACGGCGGGTGCACGACCACGACACCCGCCCCGAGCGCCTCGGCGTGCTCGGCGGAGCGGACGAGGCGGGCCCAGTTGTCGCGGCCCCACACGCCCTGGGTGAGCAGCAGCGTCGGGGCGTGGATGGAGAGGATGGGGACGCCGTAGGTGTCCGACATCTTCTGGAGGGCGTCGGCGTCGCGGGTGACGGGCTCCGACCACACCATGACCTCGACGCCGTCGTAGCCGAGCTCGGCGGCGGCGCGGAAGGCCTCCTCGGCGGGATCGGGGTACACCGACGTCGTCGCGAGCCCGACGAGGGGGGCGGGGGTGCCGCCGGAGGGTCGACCGGTCCCGGTCGCGCCCACGCTGCCCTGTCCCGTCACGGTGCCCGAGCCTACGACCGTGCCGCGGTCGACGGCGATGCGGCGGTCCCCCCGCCCCCGGTCGGTGGCTAGCCTCGTGGTGTGGCGAGCGACGAGGTGCCCGCTCCCGGCACACGGCTGTGGCTGGAGGTCGGCGCCGACGGCGAGGTCCCCGTGACCGACGGCTCGACGCCGGACACCGTCTACCGCTTCGACCTCACGTGGCTCACCTCGTCGTGGCGGTGCGTCTTCGGTGCCGGCTGCCCCGGGATCGACGCCTCGCTGCCCGACGCCGGCTGCTGCGTGCACGGCGCGTACTTCAGCGAGGCCGCCGACGAGGAGCGCGTCGCCGCCGCCGTCGCGCGGCTCGACGCGACGACGTGGGCGAACGCCGGCCACCGGCGCCACGGCGCGGGCCGGCGCTGGGCCGTGAGCGACGAGGACGGCGCCCGGCGCACCGCCCGGGTCGGCGGGGTCTGCGTCTTCCACAACCCCCGGGACTTCCCCGGCGGGTACGGCTGCGCCCTCCACGGGCTCGCGCTCGCCGAGGGCGAGGACCCGATGCGCACGAAGCCGGACGTCTGCTGGCAGCTGCCGGTCCGGCGGACGTACGACGAGCCGGCCCGCGCCGACGGCTCCACGTACCTGCAGGTGACGGTCACGGAGTACACCCGCGAGGGCTGGGGCGGCGGCGGGGCGGACTTCGACTGGTACTGCACGGCCTCCCCCACCGCGCACGTGGGCCCGGAGCCCGTGTGGCGGAGCCTGCGCGCGGAGCTCGTCGAGCTCGTCGGTGCGCAGGTGTACGACGTGCTCGACCGGCACTGCGCCGAGCTCGTCCCCGACAGCGGACCCCGGCTGCTGCCGCTGAGCGTCGTCCACCCCGCCACCCGGGCGTCGGAGGGCAGGTCGTGAGGCCTGTCGGGTGGACCAGCGGGGGCCGGGCGAGCACCCTGTCCCCATGACTCAGACCTCGAGCGAGGACGCCCGGTACGCCCGCGAGGCGGAGTACACCCCGTCGGGGCGCAAGCCGTTCCGGCTGCCGAAGCCGGACGCGCTGTCGCTCGTGCTGTTCGCGGGCTGGGTCGCGGGCGTCCTGGTCTCGACGGTGGTGCCGTTCCTCATCGTGCCGCCGACGAGCCCGGACCCCGCGCCGTCGCAGGTCGGGTACGCCTTCCTCGCGACGATGGTCGGAGTCGCGATCTTCGTGGGGTCCGGGCTCCTCCTGTGGCGGCACCTCAAGAGCTCCGCCGTGCTCGTGTTCGCCCTCGTCCCGGCCGTGTCGATCGTCAGCGGCGGGGTCATCCTCACCGCCACCCTCCTCGCCATCTGAGCCGCCGCTCGGGCGACGGCACGCGCCACGGCGCGGGAGGAGCCCGTGTGTCCGGGGCCGCGCGTACGGTCCTGCCGTGACGTCGAAGGCCCGCAAGCCGGTGTTCGCGTGCACCGCGTGCGGCGCGGAGCACGCGCGGTGGGTCGGACGCTGCCCGCAGTGCCAGGGCTGGGGCACGGTCGAGCAGGTGCCCACCGGGCTCCTCGGGTCCGCGAGCGGCCGCGCCGGGACCGCGGGTGCGGGGGCCGGTGCGGGCGGTGTGCGACGCGCGCGGCGCGTCAGCGAGGTCGACGGCGCCACCACCGCGCGCACGGGCACCGGTCTCGGCGAGTTCGACCGCGTCGTCGGCGGCGGCCTGGTGCCCGGTCAGGTCGTCCTCCTCGCCGGCGAGCCGGGCGTCGGGAAGTCGACCCTCCTGCTCGAGGTCGCGCACCGCTTCGCCCTCGGCACCGCGGCGCTGGCCGCCCGCGAGCGGGACGGCGCGGTCGTCGTCGGGCCGTGGCAGGGTGCGACCCCCCTCGCCGAGGCCCCGGCCGAGGCGCCCGGCCCGCGGACGGTCCTGTACGTGTCGGGCGAGGAGTCCGCGGAGCAGCTCGCCGTGCGGGCCCGGCGCACGGGCGTCGACGCGGACGGCGTGCTCCTCGCCGACGAGCAGGACCTCCACGCCGTCCTCGCCCTCGTCGAGGAGCACGACCCCGACCTCGTCGTCGTCGACTCCGTCCAGACCGTCGCGAGCAGCGAGGTCGACGGCCGCCCCGGCGGCACGTCGCAGGTGCAGCACGTCACGCAGGTCCTCACCCGCATGGCGAAGTCGCGTCCCACCCCGTTGCTGCTCGTCGGGCAGTCGACCAAGGACTCCTCCGTGGCGGGGCCCCGCGCGCTGGAGCACCTCGTCGACACGGTCCTCACCTTCGAGGGCGACCGGCACACGGCCCTGCGGCTGCTGCGCGCGTCCAAGAACCGGTTCGGGCCGGCCGACGAGGTCGCGTGCTTCGAGCAGGCCGACGACGGCCTGCGCGAGGTCGTCGACCCCTCCGAGCTCTTCCGCGGCCACCGCGAGGAGCCCGTCCCCGGCACGTGCGTCACCGTCGCGGTGGAGGGCCGGCGGCCCCTCCTCGCCGAGGTGCAGGCGCTCGTCACGGCCGCCGCCACCCCCAACCCGCGCCGTGGTGTCAGCGGTCTCGACGCGTCCCGGACCGCCATGCTGCTCGCCGTCACCGAGCGGGCGGTGGGCCTGCGCCTCGGTGACCGGGACGTCTTCGTCGCGACCGTCGGCGGGGCCCGGCTCGTGGAGCCGGGCGCCGACCTCGCCGTCGCGCTCGCCCTCGCCTCCGCGGCATGGGACGCCCCGCTGCCCGCCGACGTCATCGCCCTGGGGGAGGTCACGCTGTCGGGGGACGTCCGGGCCGTGCCCATGCTCCAGCAGCGGGTCGCCGAGGCCGTGCGGCTCGGCTACCGCCGCATCGTCGTCCCCACCGGCACCGCCGCACGCGTCGGGCCCGTCCCGGCGCCCGCGCGGCTGCGGGAGGTCTCGCACGTGACGGTGGCGCTCGCCGCCCTGCGGGACCTCGCGCACGCGCGCGCCGGGCGGCCCTAGACTCTGGCCGGTGGGGCGCCCGTCGGGGCGCCGTGGCACGAGCCCCCGGGGAGGGCGATGGACGGCGACGACGACCGCCTCCGCCAGGTCCTTGCGCTCGTGGCACCCGGCACCCAGCTGCGGGACGGGCTCGAGCGGATCCTGCGCGGACGCACGGGGGCGCTCATCGTGCTCGGCTTCGACGAGGTGGTCGCGAGCATGTGCACGGGCGGCTTCGTGCTCGACGTCGACTTCTCCGCCACCCGCCTGCGGGAGCTCGCGAAGATGGACGGCGCCATCGTCATCGACACCGACGGCCGCGGCTCCGGCACCGTCGTGCGCGCCGGCGTCCAGCTCGTCCCGGACCCGCGGATCGCCACGCCGGAGTCCGGCACCCGCCACCGCACGGCGGACAAGGCGTCGCGCCAGTGCGGCTTCCCCGTCATCTCCGTCTCGCAGTCGATGAGCCTCATCGCCGTCTACCTCGACGGGCGCCGGCACGTCCTCGAGGACTCCGGCGCCATCCTCGCCCGCGCCAACCAGGCCCTCGCCACCCTCGAGCGGTACGCCTCGCGCCTCGACGAGGTGACGGGCAACCTGTCTGCGCTCGAGATCGAGGACCTCGTGACCGTCCGGGACGTCGCCACCGTCCTGCAGCGCGCGGAGATGGTGCGCCGCATCTCCGACGAGGTCCGCGGCTACGTCGTCGAGCTCGGCACGGACGGCCGTCTCGTCGAGCTCCAGATGGACGAGCTCATCGCCGGCTTCGAGACCGAGCTGTCGAGCGTCGTCCACGACTACGTCGGCCCCGACGGCAGCAGCGGCGAGGCCGGGGCCGCACTGGCGGGGCTCGCCGCGCTCGACTCCTCCGAGCTGCTGAGCCTCGAGGCGGTCGCGCGCCAGGTGACGGGCGGGCGGGTCGAGGGTGGGCTCGACGCCACGGTGAGCCCCCGCGGGTACCGGATGCTCCGCCGCCTGCCGCGCCTGCCCGACGTCGTCGTGCACCGGCTCGTCGACCGCTTCGGCAGCCTGCAGAAGCTCCTCGCCGCGGGCGTCGAGGACCTCCAGCAGGTCGACGGCCTCACCCTCTCGCGCGCCCGGGGCGTCCGCGAGGGCCTGTCGCGCCTGGCCGAGACGAGCATCCTCGAGCGGTACGTCTGAGCGCTCCCGCACGCAGCCTCACGGGCGCGGTGGTCGCGTGGTTCGCCGCGCACGGTCGCGACCTGCCGTGGCGCGCCCCGGGCACCGACCCGTGGGCCGTCCTCGTGTGCGAGGTGATGAGCCACCAGACGCCGGTGGCCCGGGTCGTGCCGGTGTGGCTGCGGTGGCTCACCCGCTGGCCGGACGCCTCGGCCCTCGCCGACGACTCCCCCGGCGAGGCGGTGCGGATGTGGGGACGCCTCGGCTACCCCCGCCGGGCGCTGCGGCTGCACGAGACCGCCGTGGCCGTGCGCGACGGGCACGGCGGCGTCGTGCCGGGCACCTACGAGGAGCTGCTCGCGCTGCCCGGGGTGGGCCCGTACACCGCGGGCGCGGTCGCGGCGTTCGGCTTCGGGCGACGCGCCGTCGTGCTCGACGTCAACGTCCGGCGGGTGCTGGCCCGGGTGCACGACGGCGCGGACCCGACCGCGGCGGCTCCGACCGTCGGGGAGCGGGCGCGCGCAGAGGCGCTGCTGCCGGTCGAGGCGTCGACCTCGGTGGCGTGGAACGCGGCCGTCATGGAGCTCGGCGCGCTCGTGTGCACCGCGCGCGCCCCGCGCTGCCCGGAGTGCCCGCTGCAGGCGGACTGCGCATGGGCGGCGGACCCGCCGCCGGCACGGTCGCGCACGACGCGACGGCAGCCCTGGCACGGCACCGACCGCCAGGTGCGCGGGCGGATCATGGCGCTGCTGCGGGCGAGCCACGGGCTCGTCGAGGAGGCGACGCTGCTCGCGGTGTGCGACGACCCCGCCCAGGCACGTCGCTGCCTCGACTCGCTGGCGGTCGACGGCCTCGCCGAACGCGCGGACGACGGCGTCCGGCTCCCCCTCTGACCCGGCTGTCCACGTGCCTGCCGACGTGGGGCGCGGTCGGCGCTCCTGTCGACGGGCGCGGTCGCTAGAGCTCGACGAGCATCCGGTGGTTGCCGAGGGTGTTCGGCTTGACGCGCGCGAGGTCGAGGAACTCGGCGACGCCCTCGTCGTGGCTGCGGAGCAGCTCGGCGTAGACGTCCGCGCTGATCGGCGCGGACTCGATCTCGCGGAAGCCGAAGGAGCCGAAGAACTCCCGCTCGAACGTCAGGCAGAAGACCCGGGCGATCCCGAGGCGACGGGCGTGCAGCAGCAGCTCCGCGACGAGCGCACGACCGACGCCGTACCCGCGGAGGCGCTCGTCGACGGCGACCGTGCGGACCTCGGCGAGGTCCGCCCACATGACGTGCAGGGCCCCGCAGCCGACGACCTCGACGGTGCCCGGGCCGCCGTCGGCGCCGCGGACGGTGCGCTCGGCGACGACGAACTCCTGGACGTCCTCGTAGAGGGTCACGAGGTCCTTGGCGAGCAGCCGGCGGTCGACGACGTACGCCGAGACGAGCTCGGCGATGCGCGGCACGTCCGCCGGCCGGGCAGCACGGAGCCCGACCGTCCCCGTGAGGGGAGGCCGGGCTCCGCGGTGGTGCGAGGTGCTCGTCAGGAGGCTGCCGCCCCCGTGCCGTCCTCACCGGCGGAGGGACCGCCGGCGCCCGCGCCCTCGAGCTCCGGGGCCTCGGGCACCCGACGCTCCGTGCCGGTGAACGTGAAGTGCGCGAGCTCGCCCTCGCCGTCGACGTCGACCAGCACGAGCTGGCCGGCCGTCAGCTCCGAGAAGAGGATCTTCTCCGAGAGGGCGTCCTCGATGTCGCGCTGGATCGTGCGGCGCAGCGGCCGGGCCCCGAGGACGGGGTCGTAGCCGCGTGTCGCGAGCAGCGCCTTGGCGGCGGGCGTGAGCTCGATGCCCATGTCCTTGTCGCGCAGGCGCGAGTCCAGCTTCGCGATCATGAGGTCGACGATCGTGACGATCTCCTCCTGCGTGAGCTGGGGGAAGACGATCGTGTCGTCGACGCGGTTGAGGAACTCCGGACGGAAGTGCTGCTTGAGCTCGTCCGTCACCTTCGCCTTCATGCGCTCGTACCCGGTGCGGGTGTCGTTGCCGGCGCTGAAGCCCATGGAGACGCCCTTGGCGATGTCACGCGTGCCGAGGTTCGTCGTCATGATGATGACGGTGTTCTTGAAGTCGACCATCCGACCCTGGGAGTCGGTGAGGCGGCCGTCCTCGAGGATCTGCAGCAGCGAGTTGAAGATGTCCGGGTGCGCCTTCTCGACCTCGTCGAAGAGGACGACCGAGAACGGCTTGCGCCGCACCTTCTCCGTGAGCTGGCCGCCCTCCTCGTACCCGACGTAGCCGGGCGGGGAACCGAAGAGCCGCGACACGGTGTGCTTCTCGGAGAACTCGCTCATGTCGAGCTGGATGAGGGAGTCCTCGTCGCCGAAGAGGAACTCCGCCAGCGACTTCGCGAGCTCGGTCTTCCCGACGCCCGTGGGGCCGGCGAAGATGAACGAGCCACCGGGACGCTTCGGGTCCTTGAGGCCCGCACGCGTGCGCCGGATCGCCTGGGACAGGGCCTTGATGGCCTCGTCCTGGCCGATGACGCGCTTGTGCAGCTCGTCCTCCATGCGGAGCAGGCGCTGGGACTCCTCCTCGGTCAGCTTGAAGACCGGGATGCCCGTGGCGATGGCGAGGACCTCGGCGATCAGCTCCTCGTCGACCTCCGCGACCACGTCCATGTCGCCGGACTTCCACTGCTTCTCCCGCTCGGCCTTCTGGCCCAGCAGGCGCTTCTCGTCGTCGCGCAGGGACGCCGCCTTCTCGAAGTCCTGCGAGTCGATCGCGGACTCCTTCTCGCGCCGCACCTGGGCGATGCGCTCGTCGAACTCCCGCAGGTCCGGCGGGGCCGTCATCCGACGGATGCGCAGGCGCGCGCCCGCCTCGTCGATGAGGTCGATCGCCTTGTCCGGCAGGAACCGGTCGTTGATGTACCGGTCGGCGAGGTTCGCCGCCGCGACGAGCGCGGCGTCGGTGATGGACACCCGGTGGTGGGCCTCGTAGCGGTCCCGCAGGCCCTTGAGGATCTCGATGGCGTGCGCGAGCGACGGCTCCGCGACCTGGATCGGCTGGAAGCGGCGCTCCAGCGCGGGGTCCTTTTCGACGTGCTTGCGGTACTCGTCGAGGGTGGTGGCGCCGATGGTCTGCAGCTCGCCGCGGGCGAGCATCGGCTTGAGGATGCTCGCGGCGTCGATCGCGCCCTCGGCGGCCCCCGCCCCGACGAGGGTGTGGATCTCGTCGATGAACAGGATGATGTCGCCGCGGGTGCGGATCTCCTTGAGGACCTTCTTCAGCCGCTCCTCGAAGTCACCGCGGTAGCGGCTGCCGGCGACGAGCGCGCCGAGGTCGAGGGTGTAGAGCTGCTTGTCCTTGAGGGTCTCCGGCACCTCGCCGCGGACGATCGCCTGCGAGAGGCCCTCGACGACGGCGGTCTTGCCGACGCCGGGCTCGCCGATGAGGACGGGGTTGTTCTTGGTGCGGCGCGACAGCACCTGCATGACGCGCTCGATCTCCTTCTCGCGCCCGATGACGGGGTCGAGCTTGGACTCGCGCGCGGCCTGGGTGAGGTTGCGGCCGAACTGGTCGAGGACCAGGGAGCCGGACGGGGTGTTCTCCGCCGCGGGGCCGCCGGCGGTCGCCGGCTCCTTGCCCTGGTAGCCGGACAGGAGCTGGATGACCTGCTGGCGGACGCGGTTGAGGTCCGCGCCGAGCTTGACGAGGACCTGGGCGGCGACGCCCTCGCCCTCGCGGATGAGCCCGAGCAGGATGTGCTCGGTGCCGATGTAGTTGTGGCCGAGCTGCAGCGCCTCGCGCAGGGACAGCTCGAGGACCTTCTTGGCCCGCGGGGTGAAGGGGATGTGGCCGGAGGGGGCCTGCTGCCCCTGCCCGATGATCTCCTGGACCTGCTCGCGCACCGCGTCCAGCGAGATGCCGAGGGACTCCAGCGCCTTCGCGGCGACGCCCTCGCCCTCGTGGATCAGCCCGAGCAGGATGTGCTCGGTGCCGATGTAGTTGTGGTTGAGCATCCTGGCTTCTTCCTGCGCCAGGACGACCACGCGACGAGCGCGGTCGGTGAACCTCTCGAACATGTGTCGCTCCCTCACGAGCGGGCGGGGACCGTGCCCGGGTGCGACCCCGGTTCCGATCTCGTTCCCGCTCGATGCTAGACGTCCGGCAGCTGGCGTACCGACCGACCACCCGCCGTTCGGGCGTCCGTTCGCGCTCAGCGCAGCGGCTCCCGACCAGCGGCCCACCCGGTGGGTGTTCTGCCGTCGATCGGCACAACGGGCGGGGGACCTTAGGCTGTTCCGGTGACGTCGGCGTGTCCGCCGACGGCGAACCGTGACGGGCCGGCTCCGTTCCGGTGGCGCGGACGCGGCCGCAGGTGTCACACAGGTGTCACACGTGGCGCGGGCGGGTACCAGTCACCCGTACCATCCACGCCGAGGGGAGTACGTCCTCAGAACCGGACCCGGTCATCACGGTCGCGTCGCGACCCCGGGCCGAGCCCGCCGCCGTGCGGGCGACGGAGACCTCGCCGCCAGGGTGCTGCCCCGCGCCCACCAGGAAGGAACCCTCGCGCATGACCTCGACCCTCCTCGTGCCGCTGTCGGCCACGGGACCCGGCAGCGGCTCGCTGGAGACGATCGGCCACCCCACGCTGTGGATCGGCACGATCGCGGTCGTCATCGGCCTGTTCGTCTTCGACTTCATCGCCACCCGCAAGCCGCACGACGTGTCGATGCGCGAGGCGGCCGGCTGGTCGGCGTTCTACATCGCGCTGCCCCTGCTGTTCGGCGTCTACATCCTCTGGCGCCACGGCACGCAGATCAGCCTCGAGTACTACACGGGCTACATCGTCGAGAAGTCGTTGAGCGTCGACAACCTCTTCGTCTTCATCCTCATCCTCAGCGCGTTCGCCGTCCCCCGGCACCTGCAGCAGCGGGCGCTGCTGTGGGGGATCCTCGGGGCACTCGTCCTGCGCGGCGTCTTCATCGCCATCGGCGCGGTCGCGATCGCCCAGCTGAGCTTCGCCTTCCTGATCTTCGGGCTCATCCTCGTCGCCACGGCCGTCCACCTGCTCCGGGAGGAGCTGAAGGGCGGCGAGAAGGAGATCCACGTCTCCGAGCTGCGGGTCGTGAAGTTCGTGCGGCGCCTCACCCCGGTGAGCGACGACTACGTCGGGACGAAGTTCCAGGTGAAGCAGGACGGCGTCCGCTACCTCACGCCGTTCGCTCTCGTCGTCATCGTCCTGCTCTTCACCGACGTCGTCTTCGCGGTCGACTCCGTGCCCGCCGTCTACGGCATCACCGGGGACCCGTATCTCGTGTTCGCGACCAACGCCTTCGCGCTCCTGGGGCTGCGGGCGCTGTACTTCCTCCTCGAGGGGGCGCTGTCGAAGCTCGTCCACCTGTCGTACGGCCTGGCGTTCATCCTCGCCTTCATCGGCGTGAAGCTGCTCCTGCACTGGGCGCACGAGGCGATCTCCACCGCGGTGCCGGAGGTGCCGACGCTGTGGAGCCTCGTCGTCATCGTCGGTGCCCTCGCGGTCGTCACCGTCACCTCGCTCGTGTCCAACCGCCGGACGACCCCGCCGGAGGAGCTCGTCAGCGACTCCGCGACCCCGTCCGACGACGTCCGCGACGCCGAGGACGCCCGCACCCCGGAGCGCTGACCCACCGGCGGGTCCACCCGTCCGGAACGCCCGAGCGCCGCCGCACCGACCAGGTCGGTGCGGCGGCGCTCAGGCCCTACGGGGTGTCGCTCAGCCGTTGGCGGCGTTGAAGGCCTCGACGATCTCGGCCTTGATGCGGCCCCGCTCCGAGACCTCGTAGCCGTTGGAGCGGGCCCACTCGCGGATGGTGGCGTTGTCGGCGCCGACGCTGCTGCGCTTGGTGACGCTGCGGCTGCCGCGCCGGCGGGCGCCCGCGACGCGTCGGCCGTGGCCCACCCACTCCGCGAACGTGTCGCGCAGCCGGGCGGCGTTGTCGGCGTTGAGGTCGATCTCGTACGTGATGCCGTCGAGGCCGAACGTGACGGTCTCCTCGGCCGGGGAACCGTCGATGTCGTCGACGAGGACGACATTCACCTGCTGCGCCATTTCGGCATTCTCCGATCGGACAAAGGGAAAAGGAGTCGTGCGCCGACGATCATGCCCATCTTCCATTGTCCGCGCAATAGCGGGGTCGGCGCCCGGCCGTCCTCCGCGTGCTTTCCGGCCGCCAATTCCGGGACCCCACTCACCCGACGTGGTCGAATTCCTCCGGATGGGGCCCGGTGCGACCGTCCTCGCCCTTGTCGAGTGCGCTGATGCGGGCCATCTGGTCGTCGTCGAGTGAGAAGTCGAAGAGGGCGATGTTCTCCTCCAGCCGCGACGTGGTGACCGATTTCGGGAACACGACGTGACCCTCCTGCACGTGCCAGCGCAGGACCACCTGCGCGGCGCTGCGGCCGTGCGCCTCGGCGATGTCGGTGACGACGGGGTCGTCGAGCACCCCGCCCTGGGCGATCGGGGACCACGCCTCCACGACGATGCCGTGCTCCCGGCAGTAGCGGCGCACCTCGTCGTTGGCGAGGTACGGGTGGCACTCGACCTGGTTGACGACCGGCGCCTCGGTGCCGGCGTCCGCGAGCGCCTCCAGGTGGGCCACCTCGAAGTTCGACACCCCGATGGAGCGCGCCTTCCCGGCCTCCTTCAGCTCCTCGAGCACCCGCCACGTCGTGACGAAGTCGCCGTCGTACCGGGTGGGCAGGGGCCAGTGGATGAGCAGGAGGTCGAGGTGGTCGGTCCCCAGCTGCTCCAGCGACCGGTCGACGGCAGCACGGGCGTCGTCCGGGCGGTGGGCGCCGTTGCCGAGCTTGCTCGTGAGCCACACCTCGTCCCGGGACAACCCCGAGCGCCGCAGGCCCTCGCCGACCTCGGCCTCGTTGCGGTACATCTGCGCGCCGTCGACGTGCCGGTAGCCGATGCCGAGCGCGGTGGCGACGTTGTCGGCGGTCTCCTCCGGCGGTACCTGGAAGACACCGACCCCGACCTGCGGGATCTCGCGACCGTCGAGGAGTCGGACGAGGGGGACGGACTGGCTGGTGGTTCCTGGGGTGTGGGTCATGCCCCGGGTGTACCCGGGCGCCCCCGCTCCACAACCTCGTCGTCGGCCGCGCTGTCGGCGGCGTCCTCCTCCGCCTCGAGGCGGGCCCGTTCGGCGCGCTCGGCGGCGTCGGCGCGGACGATCGCCCAGATCGCGGCGCCGAACAGCAGGCTGACGCCGACGGTGGGCAGCAGCCCCCGCACGACCTCGGCGAGCACGTCCACGCTCAGACCTCCGGCCGCAGGAGGGGGAAGAGGATCGTCTCCCGGATGCCGACCCCGAGGAGGATCATGACGAGCCGGTCGACGCCGAGACCGATCCCGCCGGTCGGCGGCATCCCGTGCTCGAGGGCGCGGAGGAAGTCCTCGTCGAGCTGCATGGCCTCGGGGTCGCCACCCGCCGCGAGCAGAGACTGCGCGAGGAGCTTCTCGCGCTGCACGACGGGGTCGGCGAGCTCGGAGTACGCCGGGGACAGCTCGGCGCCGGCGACCATGAGGTCCCACGCCTCTGCGAGCCGCGGGTCGTCGCGGTGGGGGCGCGCGAGCGGGCGCACCTCGGCGGGGTAGTCCCGCACGAAGGTCGGCTGCAGGAGCGTGTGCTCGACGAGCTTCTCGAACAGCTCGAGGACGACCTCGCCGGCGCCCCAGCCCGGCCGCAGCTCGACGCCCGTCCGCTCGGCGTGCCGGCGCAGGGTCGCGACGTCGGTGTCGACGCCCACGGACTCGCCCAGGGCCTCGGACACCGCGTCGTGCACGGTGACGGTGCGCCACTCGCCGAGGAGGTCGACCTCGCCGCCGTGACCGTCGGGGACGCTCGTGCGGCCCGTGGCCCGGGCCGCGTCGAGGACGAGCTCCCGGACGAGGACGGCCATCGTGTCGTAGGAGCCGTACGCCTCGTACGCCTCGAGCATCGTGAACTCCGGCGAGTGCGTGGAGTCGATGCCCTCGTTGCGGAACGTCCGGCCGATCTCGTAGACCTTCTCGAGACCGCCGACGATGCACCGCTTGAGGTACAGCTCCGTCGCGATGCGCAGGCTCATGTCGACGTCGAGCGCGTTGAGGTGGGTGTGGAAGGGACGCGCGGTCGCCCCGCCGTGGACCAGCTGCAGCACCGGCGTCTCGACCTCGAGGTAGCCGAGCCGGTGGAACGTCTCCCGCAGCGAGCGCAGGACCGTCGCCTTGGTGCGGACGACGTCGCGGGCCTCGGGCCGCACCACGAGGTCGACGTAGCGGCGCCGCACGCGCGTGTCCTCCGCCAGCTCCTTGTGGAGCGTCGGCAGCGGCCGCAGCGCCTTCGCGGCCATGCACCACGAGCCCGCCATCACCGACAGCTCGCCGCGCCGGCTGCTGACCACGCGGCCCGTGACCGACACCTGGTCACCCAGGTCGACGTCGTGCTTCCACCGCTCGAGCGCGTCCGCGCCGACCTCGGCGAGGCTGAGCATCACCTGGAGGCGCGTGTCGCCCTCCTGCAGCGTCGCGAAGGCGAGCTTGCCCGTGCCGCGCAGGAACATCACCCGGCCGGCGACCGACACCACGTCGTCGCTCTCCTCGCCCGCCGCGAGCGCGGCCCAGGCGGGGTCGGCGGCGACCTCCGCGAGGGAGTGGGTGCGGGGCACCTCGACGGGGTAGGCCTCACCGCCCGCGTCGAGGATCCGCTGCCGCTTCGCGCGGCGGACCGCCACCTGCTCCTCGACGGCCTCGCGGGACTCCGTGGTGTCCTCGCCCGGCGGGGCGGCCACGGCTGTGGTGGGGTCGCTCACACGTCCCAGGATAAGGACCGGCGGGCGGGCGCCCGGCCCGCCCGCCCGGCAGGATGCCGGCCACCGGGCGCGTGGCCCGGGTGGTGAGGAGGACCTCGTGACGCAGGACCCCGACGGCGCCGCGCGCTGGCACGGCTCCCGTGACCAGGCGCTGTCGTTCGGCGCGGTCGCCGAGGGCTACGAGCGGGTCCGGCCCGGCTACCCGGCGGAGGTCGCCCGCTGGGCGTTCGGCGACCGGCCGCGCCGGGTGGTGGACGTCGGCGCGGGGACGGGGAAGTGGACCCGCGTGGTCCGCGACCTCGGGCACGACGTCGTCGCGGTCGAGCCGGACCCGGGCATGCGGGCGCGGCTGGCCGGGGTCCTCCCTGACGTCGAGGTGCTGGCCGGGGCGGGCGAGGCGCTGCCGCTGCCGGACGGCTCCGTCGACGCCGTCACGTTCGCGCAGTCGTGGCACTGGGTGGACCCCGACGCCGGGACGGCGGAGGTGGCGAGGGTCCTGCGTCCCGACGGCCGCCTCGTGCTCGTGTGGAACCGCCGCGACCCCGAGGCGCCCTTCACGCGTGCGGTGGCGACGACGGTCGCCGACGTCGAGCCGGGCCTCCTCGAGCGCTCGACCGCGGACAGCAGCGCGCTGGCGGAGGTGCCCCGGCTGCCCGGGCCGCTCGTGCACGATGGGACCCTCGAGGTCCGCAACGACGTCCCGCTGTCGCTCGACGACGCCGTCGCCCTCGCGGCCACGTGGTCGTACGTCGCGCTGTCCGCCGCGCGGGACGAGCTGCTCGACGGTCTGCGGGGCCGGCTCGAGGGCCTCGCGGACGGCGGCCGGGTGGTCCTGGCCCAGCGGGCGTTCGCGTACCGCTTCCGCCTCGTCTGATCGGGCTGCCGCGCCCGTCCGACACGTGGCGAGGGGCCTGGCGGGCAGACCCTCAGCGTGCGAACCTGAGTGAGGCAGGTCACGATGGCCGCGCACGAGGACGACCGGCGACCCGAGGGAGCGGACGTGCAGGTACCCGGGATCCCGGAGCCCCGCGACCGCGCGGGCGACGTGGCCGTCCAGCGGGTCGGCACGCAGGTCGTCGTTCGCCTGTACGGCCACCTCGACGACCGGGCCGCGGAGCGCCTCGCGGACGCGACGGCCGAGGTCGAGAGCATGGTGCTGAGCCGCGTGGTCGTCGACCTCGACGAGGTCGACTCCATCGAGGGCGCGGGGCTGGACTTCCTCGTCGGTCTGCACCGCCGCTGGAAGGTGCGCCTGCTCAACACGCCCAACCAGCTCCGGGGGCGCATCCCCCGGCTGGCAGCGGTCCGCACCGCCGAGGGCTGAGCGCCCGGCGGGTCGGCGCTGCCGGCTCAGCCCACCCAGTCGAGGCCGAGGTCGAGCTGCGGCGAGGAGTGGGTGAGGGCGCCGACGGACACGTGGTCCACGCCCGTCGCCGCGACGTCGCGCACCCGGTCGAGGCTGAGCCCGCCCGTCGCCTCGACCTCGACGCGCCCGTCGGGACCGTCGAGGTCCCGTACGAGGTCGCGCACCGCCCGGACCGTGGCGGCGAGGGCGTCGAGGTCCATGTTGTCGCACATGAGGTAGCGGCCACCGGCGCGCACGACGGCGAGCGCGTCCGCCGTCGACTCGACCTCGACCTCGACCGCGGCGTCCGGCCACCGGCTGCGCACCGCCCGGTAGGCGGCGACGACGGACCCGGCGGCCGACGCGTGGTTGTCCTTCACCATCGCCGTGTCGAAGAGACCCACGCGCTTGTTCACCCCGCCACCGCAGCGCACGGCGTACTTCTCCCACGCCCGCAGCCCCGGCGTGGTCTTGCGGGTGTCGAGGACCTGCACCCCGGTCCCGGCGAGGACCTGGACCCAGCGGTGGGTGTGCGTCGCGATGCCGGACGCTCGGCCGGCGAGGTTGAGCCCGGACCGCTCGGCCACGAGGAGCGCACGGGTGGGGCCGGTGAGCCGCGCGACGACGTCACCGGGGCGCACGGGCGCGCCGTCGTCGGCGAGCAGCTCGACGACGGGCGGGTCCTGCGCCGTCCGGCGTGCGGCGTCCGTCAGCAGCGGACCCCACACGACCTGCCCGGCGAGGACGCCGGCGGCGCGGGCGCGGACCTCGACGACCGCGCGGTCGGCCTCCGCCACGGTCGCGACCGTCGTGAGGTCGGTACCGGGGTCGCCGCCCAGGTCCTCGTCGAGCGCGACGCGGACGAGCCGCCGCAGCGTCTCCGGCGCGATCGCGCCGGCGGTCACGCTCACCGGCCGGCCGCCGCGTGCCCGACGCCGGCGAGGGGCGCCTCGACGGTGACGTCGACGGTCCCGTCGGCGCCGGAGCGAACCGCGACGTGCCGCCGCCACGCGGTCTCCTCGTGGGGGAAGTCGCGACGCACGTGCCCGCCGCGCGACTCCTCGCGCACCTGCGCGGCGGCGGTGAGCGCGACGGCCACCGCGTGGAGGTTCGCCGCCTCCCACTCGGGGCGGTCGGTGCGGGCGCTGACGCCCGCGTGGTCGTGCGCGTCGATGACGACGTCGCCCAGGGCCCGGGCCGCGGCGGCGAGCCCGTTCGCGTCGCGGAGCACGCCGGGACCGTTCGAGGCCGCGCGCTGGACCCGGGAGCGTGCGGTGGCCGGGACGAGGCCGACCGGGCCCGGCCGCACCACGGGCGGGCCGGGGGCGAGCTCGTCGGCGGCGAGGCGGCCCGCGATGTCGTCGGCGAGCCGCGCGGCGAACACGAGGCCCTCGAGCAGCGAGTTGCTCGCGAGCCGGTTGGCGCCGTGGACGCCGGTGCACGCGGTCTCCCCGACCGCGTAGAGGCCGGGGACGCTCGTGCGGCCGTCGAGGTCGGTCCGCACCCCGCCCGAGTGGTAGTGCTGGGCCGGCGCGACCGGGACGGGGTCCGCGGCGAGGTCGAAGCCGTGCTCGGCGAGGCGCCGCACGATCGAGGGGAAGCGCCGGGCCAGGTAGTCGGCGCCGAGGTGGCGGGCGTCGAGCAGCACGTGGTCGGCACCGGTGGCGCGCATCCGGTCGACGATGCCGCGGGCGACGACGTCCCGGGGGGCGAGGTCGCCGCGGGGATCGAGGTCGGGCATGAACCGGTGGCCCTTCTCGTCGAGCAGCACCGCCCCCTCCCCGCGCACCGCCTCGGAGATGAGGGGCTGCTGCCCACGGGCCCCGCCGCCGAGCCACAGGACGGTCGGGTGGAACTGGACGAACTCGAGGTCGGCGAGGACGGCCCCGGCGCGCAGCGCCGCCGCCACCCCGTCGCCGGTGGCCTCCGGCGGGTTGGTCGTCGACCGGTACACCTGGCCGATGCCGCCGCTGGCGAGGACGACGGCCCTCGCACGCAGCCGCCGGGTGCCGTCCGTCCCGGCGACGAGCACACCGGTGGCGGCGCCGGTCGCGTCGGTGAGGACGTCGACGGCGAACGTGTGCTCGAGCAGGCGCACGCGCTCGTCCCCGACCACGCCCTCGAGGGCGGCGACGAGCGCGCGGGAGATCTCCTCCCCGGTGGCGTCGCCGCCGGCGTGGGCGATCCGGTCCGCGCCGTGCCCGCCCTCGCGCGTCAGGGCGATCTCGCCGGCGGGGTCGAGGTCGAAGCGCGCCCCGAGGCGCACGAGGCCGCGCACGCGGCGCGGCCCGTCGTCGACGAGCACGCGCACCGCAGCGGGGTCGCAGAGCCCGCCGCCGGCCCCGACCGTGTCGGCGTAGTGGGCGTCGGGGGAGTCGGTCTCCGCGAGCGCCGCGGCGATCCCGCCCTGCGCCCAGCGCGTCGACCCGCTCGCGGCGACGGTCTTCGTCACGAGCGTGACCCCGAGCCCGCGCGCCGACAGGCGCAGCGCCGCGGTGAGCCCGGCGATGCCGGACCCGACGACCACGACGTCGTCGACGTCACGCTCCCGCGGCGGGCCGGGTGCGGGGGCGGGGGCCGCGAGCCGCGTCGGGACCCGCGTCACGCGCCGCTCACACCCGGCGGTGCGACGACGACGTCGACGTTGTCGATGAGCCGGGTGGCCCCGACCCGGGCGGCGAGGAGCAGGACGGCGGGACCTGCGTAGTCGGCGTCGACCGGGGCGAGGTCGCCGGGGTCGACGAGGGCGACGTAGTCCGCCTCCACGCCGCCGGCGTCGGCGAGCACCTCCCGGGCGACCCCGAGGACCTGGTGCGCGCCGGCGCCCGCGGCCGCGGCCTGGTCGGCGGCGCGACCGGCGGCGGGCACCGCACGGGCCCGGCGGCGCTCCGCCTCCGACAGGTAGGCGTTGCGGCTCGACAGCGCGAGCCCGTCCGGCTCCCGCACCGTCGGGACGCCCTCGACGCGGACGTCGATCGCCAGGTCCCCGACGAGGCGGCGGACGAGGGCGAGCTGCTGCCGGTCCTTGCGGCCGAAGACCGCGACGTGAGGGCGGACGAGGTGGAGCAGGACGGTGACGACGGTGAGGACGCCGTCGAAGTGACCGGGCCGCGACTGCCCTTCCAGGCGCTGCCCGAGGGGGCCCGCGGCGACGCGGACGCTCGGCTGCCCGTGCGGGTACACCGCGTGGGCGTCCGGGGCGAACACGACGTCGACCCGCTCCCGCTCGCACACCGCGAGGTCGGCGTCGAGGGTGCGGGGGTAGGCGTCGAGGTCCTCCCCCGCGCCGAACTGGAGCGGGTTGACGAAGACGGTGACGACGACGTGGTCCGCGAGCTCGCGCGCGCGTCGGACGAGCGCGACGTGCCCGTCGTGGAGGGCGCCCATCGTCATGACGACGGCGACCGTGCCCGGGAGACCGTCGCGGACGGCGGCGAGACCGGCGCGGTCCCGGACGACGTGTGTCACGCCTGCACGCTACCCACGCCCGCGCGGGTCGGCGTCCGCGGACCCGGGCGGGCGCTCGTCGAGGGCGCCCAGCAGCGCGTCCGCCGCGGCCGGGGCCAGGCGGCGCTGGGCGAGCGCGCGCAGCACCGTGGCCCGGGACAGCGCCCGGTAGGCGGGGAGGACGGCCTCGCCGTCGGGGCGGCGGGCGTCGACGGCCGCGAGGGCGGCGACGTGCTCGGCCAGCGTGCCCGCGTCGCCGCGGGCGACCGGCCCGGTGAGCGCGAGGTCCCCGGCGCGGAGCGCCTCGTCGAGCGCCGCCCGGGCGAGCGGTCCGAGTAGGGCGGCGGGAGCCTCGACCCCCGCCTCGGCGAGCACCTGCCGGGCCTGCGCGAGGACCGTGACGAGGTGGTTGGCGGCGTGGGCCAGGCCCGCGTGGTACGCCGCGCGGGCCGCCTCCGGCACCACCACCGGCTCGGCGCCCATCTCGATGACGAGGGCCTGCGCGACCGGGAGCACGACCGGTGGTGCCGTCACCGCCATGCTCGAGCCGACCAGGCGTGCGAGGTCGACGCTCGTGCCCGTGAAGGTCATCGCGGGGTGCACGGCGAGGCCGATGGCCCCGGCGGCCGCGGCGGGGGCGAGCACGCCGGTGCCGAAGCGGCCCGCGGTGTGGACGACCAGCTGCCCGGCCTGCCACGCGCCGGTGGCGGCCAGCCCGGCGACGAGGTCCGGCAGGGCGTCGTCCGGTACCGCGAGGAGGACGAGCTCGGCGCGTCGCACGACCTCGGGGACGTCGAGCCGGGGGACGCCCGGCAGCAGCTGCTCGATGCGCTCGCGGCTGTCCTCGCTCACGCCGGAGGCGCCGACGACCGCGTGCCCGGCGGCGCGGAGGGCGGAGCCGAGGACGGCGCCCACGCGGCCGGCGCCGACGACGCCGACACCGAGCCGGCCGTCGCGGGCGGGCGGCGGGGCCGGGTGCGCGGTCACGGCCCGCACGGTACGCGCCGACCCGGCTCGACTCGGCTCGGCCCGGCCAGGCCCGGCCCGGCCCCGTGCGAGCATGTCGCGCATGCGCCCGACCCCTGCCCGGGCGGTCCCGCCGCGTGCGGTGGCCGTCGTGTGCGCCGTGCTGCCCGTCCTGCTCGCCGGCTGCGGCGGCGACGTCGCGGCGGGTCCCGTCCCCGTCACCGTGACCGTCACGGCCGAGGCGCCGGACCCGGTCCCCACCTCCGACGAGCCGGGCGACGATGCGTCCGCCGCGCCGTCGGTCGCGCCGTCGGTCGCGCCGTCGGTCGCGCCGTCCGTCGACCTCGCGGCCCTGCCGCGGCAGGACCGGGGCCACGACGTCGCGCTCGTCGAGGGGTCGTCGACGGTGGACGGCGGGACCGTGCTGTCCTTCGACCGGCTCACCGTCGTCGGTCTCGACGACGCGCGGCTCGCCAGCGAGGGCACGCCGGTGACGGTCGACACGGGCGAGCAGTTCACCAACCAGACCGTGCGGCTGTACGAGGTGGGCGTGTCCCCCGACGCGCGCTTCTACCTCACGACGTGCGCGCGCGACGACTCAGGTCCGGTCATCCGGTCCGCGCCGGTCGAGCTCGACACCTTCCTCGCCTCGCTCGACGACAGCGCCGTCACCCTCGCGTACGCCGACGGGCTCGTCGTGCGGGGGGAGACCAACCCCCGCTGCTGACGGCGTCGCCGCGCCCGCCCGGCGCATCCACCGCTCGGGCCCCGCGGCGGCCCTCGCCGCACGCGCCCTCGCCCCCTGCTCCCACAGCACCCGCTGCCCCTCGGCCTCCGACAGGTGCGGCACCGTCGGGCTGACCGGGCCCGGCGTCGAGTGGAGGGCGAACGTCACGACGCCGAGCCGCCGCTGGAGCGGTCCCTGGGTGAGGCCGAGGCTCTGCGTGCGGGCGTGCGGCACGGCGACGAGCTCGCGGTTGAGCAGACCCGATCGGGCGAGGAGCACGTCCTCGGTGACGGCGTAGCCGATGCGCCGCCACGCGAGCAGGTCGAGCCAGCGGGCCCGCCGCGGCACCGTCGTGTACCCGCCGTCGGGGCCGGACCCGTCGAGGCCGTGGCGGACGACCGACCAGTCCCCGGTGTCGAGGCCGGGCGTGACGAGCCCGAGGAGGGCCCGCACGTCGTCACGTCTACCGACCGGCAGGAGCACCGCGCTCGTGCTCTGCGACTGCGCGTCGGCGCCGTACCCGGCGATGTTGACCTTCACGTGCCACCAGTCGAACGGCCGCCACAGCCACGACTGGCTCACCTTGACCGCCTGGACGCGGCCCGGCGGGACGGTCGCGGCGCGGGTCTCCGTGAGCCCCGAGCGCACGCGCAGGCCGTCCGGGGACACCGCCACGCGGAAGGCGAACGACTTCGCGAACTGGTTGGCGGACGTCACGACGAGCGCGATGAGGGCGCCGGGACCGGCCGCGAAGGGCGCGAGCACGGCGGACAGCGGGACGGCGGGCACGAGCGCCGCGACGAGGAGCCCGACGCCCGCCGCGATCGCGAGGACGAGGAGGGCGATGGTCGTGCCGGTGAGGACGCTCCCGCCGACGAGCCGGCCGAGCGGGACCTGCAGGACGGGGGTCTCCGGCGCCTCGGGGGCGTCCTCGGTCTCGTAGTCGACGCCCGCGGCGGCGGCGAGCAGCGCGTTGCGCAGCCGCTGGGCCTCCGACTCCTTGAGGTACTGCAGCCGCACCTGCGAGTCGGCCCCACCGGCGACCTCGATGCGCACCTCGGCGAGCCCGACGAGGCGGCCGACGAGCGGCTGGACGACGTCGACGGCCTGCAGCCGGTCGAGGCGCGCCTGCCGCTGGTTGCGGTTGAGGACACCGGTGTGCAGGTGGACCGCCTCGGCGTCGATCCGGTAACGGGCGACCGCCCAGCCCACGACGTTGCCGAGGACGACGAGCACCGCCACGGCGAACACGGCGCCCACCTGCACGCCGAGGTTCCCGAGGAACTCCAGCTCCGGCCCGGGCATCGGCCCACCGACGACCCCCTCGAGCACGATCGCGAGCCCGATGAGGAGGGCCGCCCAGCCCTTGACCAGGGGGGTGACGGGGTGGAGCCGGCGCCAGTCGGTGGCGCCGAGCTGCCGGCTCGCCGCCGCCAGCTCCGGCGAGCCGTGGTCGGCCGGCTCGCTCACAGTCCCGCCAGCTGCGCCCGCCCGGCCTGCGACAGCCGGTCCCGCAGGCGCGCGGCGGCCTCCTTCGTGAGCCCGGGGATGGTGGCGTCGGTCGAGGCGCTCGCGGTGTGGAGGCGGACCGTCGCGAGCCCGAGCGCGCGGTCGACGGGCCCGGCGCTCACGTCGACGTACTGCATGCGTCCGTACGGCACCACGGTGAGGGCGCGGAACATGATCCCGTGCCGCACGAGGAGGTCCTCCTCGCGCTCGGCGTAGCCCCACGCCCGGACCTGCCGCGGCACGACGACGAGGCTCACGACGGCGACGACGACGCCCACCGCCAGCGGCAGGAGGCCGAGACGGCTGTCGGCGACGACCAGGAGGACGACCGAGGCGACGACGGTGAGGAGGAGGAAGATCCCGGCGCCCGCGAGGCGGACCCACGTGAGGCGCGGGCTCACCCGGGTCCACCGCACGCCCTCGGGGTCGAACGGCTCCGCACCCTCGACCGGCGGCAGGATGTCGCGCGGGGGGATGTCGCGCGGGACGGCGTGCGCGGACCCGGGGGCCTCGGGCTCGCCGCTCGGCTCTGGCTGGGACGTCGTCACGTGTCGATCCTCCCCCACCGGTACAACCCCTGCCCCGCAGGGACCGTGGACGCCCGAACGCCCACTCCGGCGCTACACCCCCTGCTCCGCAGGGACCGTGGACGCCGTCGTGGACGCCCCCCCGGCTCTCAGGCGACGTCGCGGGCGGCGCGCACGGTCGACCGGGCCGTGCTGACGCGCGACGGCTCGGACGTGCGCGGCTCGAGGACCGGGTCGGCGGCGTGACGGCCCCGGCGGGCGGGAGCGTCGAGGGCGGCGTCCTCGAGGCCCATGTCGGCCTCGGTGAACGCGTCGAACACCCGCAGGTCGACGCTGGCGAAGCTCCGCTGGCCCCGGATCGGGAGGGGCCGGGACGCCACGGGGACGCCCGCGGCCTCGGCGCGCCGAACGGCCTCGGTCGCGGCCGCCGTCTCGGCACGGGCCGCGTGCAGGCGCACCCGGAGCTCCTCGCGCGCGGCCACTGCGGCAGCGGCCGCGGCACGGGCGCGAGCGGCGTCCTCGCGGGCGCCCGACAGCTCGCCCCGCGCCGTCGCGAGCTCCACCCGCACCTGCCGCAGGTGCCGCCGGGCGGTCTCGAGCTCGGCCGCGGCGTCCGCGCGGGCGTCGGCGAGCGCCCCGACACGGTCGGACATGCGGCGCAGCTGCAGGTCGGCGACGGCGACCTCACCGGCGAGCACGTGCCGGCGGCGCGTCTCGGTCGCGAGCGCGCGGCGGGCCCGCCCCAGGGCACGGCCGGTCACGACCGCCGGCGCCACCGCGGACACGGCCATGAGCGCGGTCCCGGCCGCGGGGTCGAGGGTCGATCCGACGAGCACGCCGCAGAGCCCGGCCGCCCCGACGAGGGCGAGCGCGGGACCGGACGGCCGCGCGCCCGCAGGACGCGACGGCTGGGCGACGCGACGGCGCGTGGGCAGGACGAGCTGCCACCACCGTCGGCGCGTGGACGCACGATGACGACCGGACACGGTCCGTGATCTTACGGACGGCACCCTGCGTCGCCGGGAACGCCACGCCGCGCACCGGACCGGGCGCGGCACGGGCCCGGCGCGAAGGTCGCACCGGGCCCGCGACGACGACGGTCAGCCGCCGAGCAGCCCCTCCTCCTCGAGGAAGCTGCGGGCGACGTCCTCGGGCAGCTCGCGGTCGGCGTCGACACGGCGGTTGAGCTCGGCCAGGTCCTCGGTCTCGAGCACCGGGGCGAGCGAGTTGAGGGTCTCGACGAGGGTCTGGTCCTCGGCCGCCCCGGCGTTGGCGACGGGCACGAGGTTGTCGGCCAGCTGCAGGGACTGGTCGTCCTCGAGCAGCACGAGCCCGTCGTCGGCGAGGGTCGCGTCCGTCGTGCCGACGAGCGCCATGTCGGCCTCGCCGGCGATGACGGCCTGCTTGGCCTGCGGGCTGCCGAAGCCGAGAGGCAGGACCTCGGTGACGTCGAAGCCGTAGGTCTCCTCCAGCCCGGGCTCGCAGAAGGGCCGGGTCGGGCACTCCTCGGTGGCGGCGAGGACGATCTCCGGCTGGAAGGCCGCGAAGTCCGACAGCGTCGTGATGTCGTTCTCGGTGGCGACCGACTCGAGGATCGCGTAGCCGTTCTGGCTCGATGCTGCCGCGGGCTCCAGCACGACGAGACCGAGCTCCTCGGCGAGGGGCCGCATCGCCTCGACGGTGCTCTGCGCGTCGTTCGTGGCGACCACCTCGGCCTCGGGCCCGTTGACCTCGCGGTTGAGGTACTCCGCCATCGTGGCGGCGTACTCCGGCACGACGTCGATCTCGCCGCTGATCAGCGCGTCGCCGTAGATCTCGCGGGAGTCGCTCGCCACGGTCTCGACCGTGTAGCCCGCGTCCTCCAGGAGGGCGGCGTACATCGCCGTCATGATCTGCATCTCGGTGAAGTTGGCGCCGCCGACGACGACGGTGCCGGCCGGGGCGTCGGCGGCGTCGGAGGCACCGCCGCCCGCCGCCGGCTCGGAGGACTCCGCGAGCGGGTCGCCGGACCCGCACGCGGCGAGCGCGAACGTGGCGACGACGGCGGCGGGCAGCAGGGCGCGCCGCAGGATGCTGGTGGTCATGGGTGTTCGCCTTCTGTGTCCCGGGGCCTGCGCCCCGCGTGTCTGGCCGTGCACGGTGGCCGGCAGGTGTCGGCACCGCTGGACGGGACGTCCCGCCTGTCCGGTCTGTCTAACCCCCACGGCTGACAGCCGCATCCCACGGGAGCCGTCCCCCACATCACGATCCGGGAACGGTTGCGGACTCAGCCCGTCGGGACCCGCTGCCGGTCGGTCGTGCCCGGCCGGTCGGCCGCCTCGGCCTCGTCGACCTCCGCCTCACCCACCGCACGACTCGACCTCGCCGGCGTGAGGCGCCGCTGGAGGAGCTGGAAGGCGAGCTCGACCGCGACGGCGAACAGCGCGACGAGCACGGCGCCGCCGATCAGCTGGGCGGTGTCCTGGTTGCCGAACCCCGCGGTGATGAACCGGCCGAGGCCCGGCCCGGCGATGATCGCCGCGATCGTGGCGGTCGCGATGACCTGGGCCGTGGCGATCCGCAGCCCGGCCACCACGAGCGGCACCGCGAGCGGCAGCTCGACCCGGAACAGCACCTGGCGTCCCGTGAGCCCCATGCCCCGCGCCGCCTCCACGAGGTCCGCGTCGACCCCCCGCATGCCGGCGTACGCGTTGGTGAGGATCGGGGGGATCGCGAAGAGGACCAGGGCCGCGACCGTGCACGTCACGACGTTCGTGATGCCGAAGGGCTCGGGCGACAGGACGAGGATCACGAGCACGGCGAGGGTCGGGACGGCGCGGCCCAGGTTCGCGACCGCGGACGCGAGCGCCCCGCCGCGGCCGAGGTGCCCGAGCACGAGCGCCACCGGCAGGCCGACCAGGGCGGCGATGAGGACGCTCACACCGGATATCCACACGTGCTCCCACAGCCGGACGGGGATGCCCGCGCTGCCGGACCAGTTCGCCGGGTCGGTGAGCCACGCCCAGACCGCGCCGAGGAGGGAGTCGTTCACGCGGCACGCTCCCGCGACCACGGCGTGACCCGGCGCTCGAGGAGGAGCAGCAGCCCGTCGAGGGCGAGCGCGAGGACGACCACGAGCACCGTCGCGGTGAGGACCTCGGCGTTGAAGCGGCTGTTGAGCCCGATGATGATGCGGTTGCCGAGGCCGCCGTAGCCGAAGAGCCCGCCGACGGTCACGAGCGCGACTGTCGACACCGTCGCGATCCGGACGCCGGCGAGGATCGCGGGCAGGGCGAGCGGGAGCTCGACGCTCCACAGCCGCCGACGTGCGCTCAGCCCCATGCCGGCGGCGGCGTCGAGGGTGTCGGCGGGCACCTGCTGGAGCCCGACGACGATGTTCCGCAGGAGGATCCCGAGGGAGTAGATGGCGAGACCGACGACGACGATGCTCGGACCGAAGGGCAGCCCCAGGGCGAGCAGCAGGGGGAACATCGCGAGCGACGGCACGGTGTAGAGGACCGTCGCGACGGCGGACGCCCCTGTCTCGACGAGCGCGGACCGGCTCGCCAGCACCCCGAGGGGCAGTGCGACGACGAGCCCGAGCAGGACCGCGGCGAACGTGAGCCCGACGTGGTCGACGAGGGCGTCGAGCAGGATGTCCTGGCGCGTCGTCACGTACTCGGGGCAGACCCACGCGTTGCGCTGCAGACAGGACTCGGCGACGCTCATCGGATGGTCGACGAGGGCGCCCGGCACGCCACCGACGCTAGCGACGACACCGCGACACCGCCCGGTGAGGTGATGATCCGGCTCCGGGGCGTCCGCAAGGAGTACGCCGACGGCACGGTCGCCGTCGAGGGCCTCGACCTCGACGTCCGCCGCGGCGAGCTCGTCGCCCTCGTCGGCCCCTCCGGCTGCGGCAAGTCGACGATCCTGCGGATGGTGAACCGGCTCATCGAGCCGAGCGGCGGGTCGATCGAGGTCGACGGGACCGACGTCATCCACGCCGACGGCCCCACCATGCGCCGCGGCATCGGGTACGTCATCCAGTCCGGGGGCCTCTTCCCGCACCGGACCGTGGCCGACAACGTCGCGACGGTCCCCCGCCTCGTCGGCTGGGACAGGCGCCGCACGCGCGAGCGGGTCGACGAGCTGCTCGGCCTCGTCGGGCTCGACGCCCAGCGGCACGGACCGCGGTACCCCCACGAGCTGTCCGGCGGGCAGCGGCAGCGCGTCGGCGTCGCGCGGGCGCTCGCGGTCGACCCGCCCGTCCTCCTCATGGACGAGCCGTTCGGCGCCGTCGACCCGCTCGTGCGCGACCGGCTGCAGATCGAGTTCCGCCGGCTGCAGCAGCGTCTGGGGACCACGGTCCTCCTCGTCACCCACGACATCGACGAGGCCGTACGCATCGCCGACCGCATCGCCGTCCTCAGCGTCGGCGGGCGGCTCGAGCAGTACGACGCGCCGGCGAACGTCCTCGGGGCTCCCGCGACGGAGTTCGTCGCGGACTTCGTCGGGGCCGACCGCGGCCTGCGCCGCCTCGCCGTCACCCCGATCCTCGACGAGGACCTCGAGCACCCGCCGACGGTGCAGGTGTCGGACACCACCGACCACGCCCTCGCCCTCCTCGAGGCGTCCCACCTCGACTACGCCGTCGTCCTCGACGGCGACGCGCTGCGCGGCTGGGTGTCGCAGCAGGCGCTGCGGCGCGGGCACACCGTCGGGGAGGTGCGCCGCCGCTTCGACGACACGGTCGACTGCCGCGACAGCCTCAAGACGGGCTTCAGCGAGATCGTCGCCCACGACGCCGGCTGGCTGCCCGTCCTCGACGGCGAGCGCTACATGGGCGTCCTCACTCCGGACTCGGTGCACCGGGCGCTGCGGCGCCTCCTGCCGGAGCGGGTCGACGGGGAGCTCCCCCGGGTCGTGAACCTCGCCGTCTGACGTCCCGCTCCGCGCCCGGAGCGGCGACCGGGCCGTCCCGCCTCGCGGGCGGGTCGGGGCTGGGAGATGCTCCCCGTACCGACCACCACACGAGGAGGACGCACATGGCGCTCGACGACGAGATGACGACGACCGGCGGGGACGAGCACGGTCCCGCGGACCACGGCGCCGAGGGCGTGCCCGGTGAGCACGACGGCGGCGCGGACGGCGGTGCGGACGGCGGTGCGGACGGCGGTGCGGACGGCGGCGCGGACGGCGGCGCGGACGGTGGGGCGGAGCACGGCCCGGCCGACCACGGCGCCGACGGCACCCCCGGGGAGCACGACGGCGGGGCGGACGGCGGCGCCGACAGCGGGGCGGACCGCTGACGACCACGGACAGCGCCCACCAGGGCGGCACGACGCGCCGGGCGGTCACCGACCGCCCGGCGCTGTCGCGCTGCACCGCGGTGCCGGTCGGGGAGTTCGCCGAGCGCGTGTGGGCGCGCGTGCCCTCCCTCAGCAGCGCCGCCGACCTGCCGCGGGACTTCACCGACCTCCTCGACCTCGCCGACGTCGACCGGCTGCTGTCCGAGCAGGGCCTGCGCACCCCGTTCCTGCGTCTGGCGAAGGACGGGCAGGTCGTGCCCGAGTGGCGCTGGACCGGTGGTGGCGGCGTCGGCGCCGGCATCGCCGACCAGGTCCGCGACGACCGGGTCGCCGAGCTCTTCGCGGACGGCGCGACGGTCGTGCTGCAGGCGCTGCACCGCACGCACGCGCCGCTCGTCCGCTTCGCCGCGGACCTCGCCGCGGACCTCGGCCACCCCGTGCAGGTCAACGCCTACGTGACGCCGCCGCAGAACCAGGGGTTCGCCTCCCACTACGACGTCCACGACGTCTTCGTCCTCCAGGTCGCGGGCGAGAAGCGGTGGCGCCTGCACGCGCCGGTCGTCACCGACCCGCTGCGCGACGACCCGTGGACCGACCACCGCGCCGACGTCGAGGCCCGCGCGGCCGAGGCGCCGTACCTCGAGGCCGTGCTGCGCCCCGGCGACGCCCTCTACCTGCCGCGCGGCTGGCTGCACGCCGCGACGGCACTGGGTGACGTGTCGGCCCACCTCACCGTCGGGGTCCACGTGCGGACGCGCGCCGCGCTGGTCGAGGAGCTCGCCCGGCTCGTCCTCGACGACCCCGCCCTGCGGTCGACGCTGCCGCTCGGCACCGACCTCACCGCACCCGACGCGCTCGCCCCGCACCTGGACGCGACCGTCGACGCGCTCGTCTCACGGCTGCGCACCGTCGACCCCGCGGCGCTCGCGGACCGCCTCACCGGTCCCGTGCTCTCGGGCAACCGCCCCGCGCCGCTGGCACCGCTCGCGCAGGCTGCGGCCGTCCGTACGACCGACGCGGCCACGCGGGTGCGTCTCCGGCCTGGTCTGCGCCACGTGCTCCGCGAGGACACCGACGAGGTCGTCGTCGTGACGGGCGACCGCCGTCTCGCCGTGCCGGCGCGCGCTGGCGACGCCGTCCGGACCCTGCTGTCCGGGGCCACGGTCTCGGCCGCCGGCCTGCCCGGCCTCGGCGTCGACGACGCGGTCGACCTCGTGCGGCGTCTGCTCCGCGACGGGCTCGTGGTGCCGGCACCGCCGGCGTGAGCGCGTCGCACCGGCCACCGCGCTGCGCGGACGCCGCCGAACGACGCGGTGACCCGCTCGCCGGGTCCGCGGTCCCCGTCGCCCGCTGGCTGCTCGTCGAGCAACCGGGCCCGTGGGGCCGGGAGGCGCTCACGCAGTCCCGGCTCGACGTCGACGTCGCGGCCCACCTCGGGACGGTGGCCCGGGAGGTGGGCGCACGCGTGCTCCTCGTCCGACGTCACGGGCGGGCCGGTCGGCACGGCCACGGCCGCCGGCACTGGGCGGTCGCCGACTCCCGACCCGGATCGGAGAGCCTCCGGTGGGGCCGCTACGACGACGAGCGGGAGCTGCTCGACCTCGACCCGGCGACCCTGGTCGGCCCACCGGCGGCGGCCGGCCCGGCCGAGACCGTCTACCTCGTGTGCACCCACGCCCGGCACGACACGTGCTGCGCGGTCCGCGGTCGCGGCGTCGCCGCGGCCCTCGACGACGTCGCACCCGGGCGGGTGTGGGAGTGCTCCCACGTCGGCGGCTGCCGGTTCGCCGCCAACGTCGTGGTCCTCCCCCACGGGCTGTACTACGGGCGCGTGGGCCCCGCGTCCGCCCCGGCCCTCGTCGAGGCGACCGACCACGGCCACGTCGTGGCCGACCTCCTGCGGGGCCGGTCCTCCCTGAGCGGCGCCGCCCAGGCGGCCGAGCACCACGCCCGCCGCGTCCTCGCCGGACCCGACGTCACCCGCCTCGACGCGTTCCGGGCGCTGCGCGAGCGCGGGCTCGGCGGGGGCCGCGTCGAGGTGCGCCTGCTGCGCACCCGCACCGACCAGGTCGTCGACGTCACCGTCGCCCGTGAGGACACAGCAGCGCCGACCCTGCTGACGTGCGCGGCGACCCGTCCCGCCGCGCCCCAGGGGTGGCGGCTCGCCGGCCTGCGCTGACGCGTCAGCCCGGCGACCGACCGCGCAGGTGCTCGAGCGCCCACGCCTCGTCGACGACCTCGGCGTACTTCGCCGCCAGGTCCCGGAGGTTGGCGGAGTGGACGTCCGCGGACCGGTCGCCGCACGCGTCGGCGACGACGAAGGGCGTGAAGCCGTGGGACATCGCGTCGACGACCGTGGCCCGCACGCAGCCGGACGTCGACACCCCGCACACGACGACGGTGTCGACGCCGGCGGCGGTGAGCGTCGAGGCGAGCGTGGTGCCGAAGAACGCCGACGGCATCTGCTTGAGGAGGACGACCTCGTCGTCGCGCGGGGCGACCTCCGGCCGGAACTGCCCGGCCGCGGTGTCCCCGACGAAGTCGAGGAGCCCGGGGACCTTCCGGACGAAGGGCCCGCCGTCGAGACCGCCGGCGGCGTAGCGGACCCCCGAGTGGGCGACGAGGACGCCGGCGGACCGGGCGGCCTCCAGGAGCCGCGCCGCCGACCGGAGCGGCTCGAGCGACGGCAGCTGGAAGGTGCCGCCCTCGTCGTAGTAGGCGCGGACCATGTCGATGCACAGCAGGGCGGTGCGCCGGCCCGGCCGGAGCGTGCCGCCCCAGCCGGACCGGTCGTGCGTGCCCTGGTGGGCGGACAGGTCGGGCGTCACGCGCGCAGGCCCACCGGCGGTGAGGGTGCGGGCAGGCCCGTCTCCTCGAGCGCGTTCGCGAGGATCTCCTCCAGCGGAGGCCCGGAGTTCACGATCGGCACCTCCGCCGGCCGGCCGGCGCGCAGCTCGTCCCGCAGCGCGGCCGTGGCGTCGGCGTCGACGTCCCCGGCCTCGGAGCACACCACGCCGTAGCGGCGGGCGCCCTCGACGCTCACGAGGCCGCGGCGCACCTCGAGCGCGACGAGCGCCGGGTCCCGCTCGAGCGGGTCGCCCCAGCCGCCCCCGCCCCACGTGACGAAGTGGAGCACCTCGCCCGCCCTCACCGGCACGTCGTGGCACTTGCTCGGCAGGACCTCGCGGGTGCCGTCGAGCCGCTCGACCCACTTGGTGCCGCGGGCCCCGGGCTCCCCGCCCAGCACACCCCACGGGTAGGTGAGCCAGCGGTCGTCGTGGATGGCGATCTCGCCGTCGGACAGGAACCGGTAGGCGACGTCGACCCCGTTGCCGCCGCGGTGCAGGCCGGCACCGCCGGTGTCGGTGACGGTCTCCCACTTCTCGATCCGCAGCGGGTAGTACGACTCGAGGTACTCGCACGGGATGTTCGTGAAGCTCGGCCACAGCGAGTGCCCGTCCGGGCCGTCGCCCATCGGCCGGCCGGGGATGCCGCCGAAGCCGATCGAGTACAGCTGGAACCACTCCCCCTTCTGGTCGCCGCTGGAGTACCGGCCCGAGTACATGAAGTGCGGGGAGGAGGAGAAGCCGGCGGCGTTCATCAGCTGCGGGTTCGTCTGCCCGAGCAGGCCGCCGAGCAGGTCGAACACCCGCCCGATGCCGTGGTTGCGGCCCGACAGGGCCGCGGGGAACCGCGGCTTCCAGAAGGAGTCCTCGGGGATGACGACGTCGACGAGCGGGTAGAAGCCGTCGTTCCACAGGATCTGCGGGTCGGCGACCGTGATCATGTAGATGCCGAAGAACATCCGGATGAGGTTCTCGTTGATGTAGTAGTTGATGGGCCCGGCCGCCTGCGGCGAGCTGCCGGTGAAGTCGAGGACGACCTTGTCGCCGTGCCGGGTGAGCGACAGCTTCAGCTCGTACGGGCCGAAGCCGACGCCGTCGTCGCAGATGTAGTCGGTGAAGCTGATCGTCCGCCCGTCCTCGAACACCATCGCGAGGAGCGTCCTCATCGCGTCGTGGTTGCGCTGCAGCAGGGCGTCGAGCGCCGACAGGTAGGTGTCGGTGCCGAACCGGTCGCACATCTCCTGGATGCGGCGCCCTGCGGTGCGGCAGGCGGCGACGATGCCGTTGAGGTCGGCGCGGTTCCAGTCCGGCTTGCGGACCTGGTTGAGGATGATCTCGAGGGCCTCCTCGGCGAGCTCCCCCTTCCGGTAGAGCTTGAAGGGCGGGATGACGACGCCCTCCTCGTAGATCGTGCGGGCGTCCGTCGGCATGGAGCTCGCCGTCTTGCCGCCGACGTCGCTCATGTGGCCGAACATCGACGCCCACCCGACGACCCGGCCCTCGTGGAAGACGGGCATGACGACGAGCCAGTCGTTGGCGTGGCTGATCGCGGCGCCGCACGAGTACGGGTCGGAGGTGAGGAGGACGTCGCCCTCCTCGATCGTGCCGTCGTAGTTGTCGAGGAAGTCCGGGATCGACAGGCCGAACTGGCCGACGACCATCTTCCCCTCGGGGTCTCCGATGAGGGGGAACTCGTCGTGCTGCTCCCGGATGCCGGGGCTGAGCGCGGTGCGGAACAGCACCTCGTCCATCTCGTAGCGGGCGTTGCGCAGGGCGTTCTCGACGAGGTCGAGGGTGACGACGTCGACGTCGACGCGCGCGACGGGCTCGGTGGCGGTCTCGATGATGCGTGCCACGGCTCAGTCCTCCGTGCTCTCGTGGGTGGGTGCGTGGCCGACGGGGGTGAGGAGCAGCGAGCCGCTGGGGTGGACGCGGGCCTCGTGCCCGGGCAGGACGAGCGTCGTGGAGTCCATCTCGGTGATGACGGCGGGCCCGGCGACGACGGCCCCGGCACCGAGCCGGGCCCGGTCGTAGACGCCGGCGCTCACACGGCCGCCCTCGACCCAGATGTCGTGGTCGGCGACCTTCGCCGCCGACGGGTCGCCGCCCTCCGGCAGCGTCTCGGCCGCCACGGCGGGCCGGGGCCCGGTGGCCGAGGCGCGCAGCGTCACGACCTCGTGGGCGTTGCGGAGCAGGAAGCCGAAGAGGCGCTGGTGCTCGGCGTCGAAGCGTTCGGCGAGGGAGGCGAGGCCGGCGCCCTCGCCGTCGAAGGCGTCGAGGTCGATCGTCACCGGGATCTCGAAGCCCTGCCCGTGGTAGCGCAGGTCGGCGGAGTACCCGACGGTGACGTCGGCGTCGTCGAGGCCCTCGGCCCGCAGCGTCGCCCGGGCGGAGGCGGCGAGCTCCTCCAGCGCCGCGCGGAGGTCGTCGTCGGAGGTCTCGGGGAACTGGCGGATGTACGTGCGGGCGGCCTCGTCGCGCAGGCTCGTCGTCGCGTCGCCGTACGCGCACAGCACGCCGGGGCTCGGCGGGATGATGACCGGCCACGCGCCGGTGAGCCGGCCGAGGGCGTTGGCGTGGAGCGGTCCGGCGCCGCCGAAGGCGACGAGCGCGAAGTCGCGGGGGTCGAAGCCCTGCTGGACGCTCACGAGCCGCAGCGCCCCGAACATGTTCTCGTTGACGATGTCGACGATCCCCGCCGCGGCGGCCTCCACGGACTCCAGCGCCGTCGCGTCGGCGATGGTCTGCACCGCCGCCCGGGCGGCGTCGACGTCGAGGGTGATCTCCCCGCCCGCGAGGCTGCTCGGCAGGTACCCGAGGACGACGTTGGCGTCGGTGACGGTCGGCGCCTCGCCGCCCTGCCCGTAGGCGGCGGGTCCGGGCACGGCGCCCGCGGACTGCGGCCCCACCCGCAGCGCCTGGGTGAGTGGCGGGACGTGGGCGATCGAGCCGCCGCCCGCCCCGACGGTGCGGACGTCGACGCTGGCGGCGCGGACGTCGAGGTCGCCGACGCGGGTCTGGCGCCCCACGCGCGGCACGAGGTCCTGGACGAGGGCGACGTCGGTGCTCGTGCCGCCCATGTCGAAGGTGAGGAAGTCGCGGTAGCCGGCCTGCTCGGCCGCCCACGCCGCGCCCGTCACGCCGCCGGCGGGACCGGACAGCAGGAGGTTGACGGGGTTCGCGGCCGCGGCGGAGGCGGAGGCGAGGCCGCCGTCGGAGCGGAGGATGTAGAGCGGGCCGTCGACGCCGGCCCCGGACAGCTGCTCGGCGAGGCTGCTGACGTAGCGGGCGACCTGCGGCTGCACGTAGCCGTTCGCCACCGTCGTCACCGTCCGCTCGTACTCCCGCAGCTCCGGCAGCACGTGGCTCGACAGGGAGACGGGGAAGCCGGCGCCGAGCTCCTCGGTCGCGATGACGCCGACCTGCTTCTCGTGGTCGCCGTTGGCGAAGGAGTTGATGAGGCTGACGCACAGCGCCTCGACGCCCTGCTCCTTCAGCGTCCGGATCTTCGCCCGGACGTCGTCGGCGTCGAGCGGTGTGACGACGCTGCCGTCGCTGCCGACCCGCTCGACGGCCTCGACGGTGTTCTCCAGCGCCGCGAGCGGCTCCGGCTTCGGCCAGATGATCCAGCCGGCGAGCCCGCCGGGCACGAACGAGCGGGCGATCTGGAGGACCTGCCGGAAGCCCTGTGTCGTGACGAGCCCGACCTTCGCGCCCTTGCCCTCGAGGATCGCGTTCGTCGCGACCGTCGTGCCGTGGAGGACCTCCGTGAGGTCGGCGAGGCCGACGCCCGCCTCGGCGCACACGCGCTCGATGCCCCGCAGCACCCCCACGGACTGGTCCTCCGGGGTCGAGGCGGTCTTCGCCCGCCACGTCCGTCCGGTGCCGGTGTCGATGAGCAGGACGTCGGTGAAGGTGCCTCCGACGTCCACGCCGAGACGGTGCGCCATCGCGTGTCCTCTCACTCCGTTGTGCGGTCGGTTCTCCGGGTAGGTCAGACGATCCCGGCGCCGCGGAGCCGCGCGAGCTCCGCGTCGTCGAGGCCGAGGAGGTCGCGGTACACCTCGTCGGTGTGCTCCCCGAGCGCGGGCCCGACGGCGCGGACCCGGCCGGGGGTGGCCGAGAGGCGGGGGAACACGTTCTGCATGGGGAGCTCGCCGAAGTCGGGGTGGGCGAGCCGGACGACGGACTGCCGCGCCGCGAAGTGCGGGTCGGCGAGCATGTCCTTCGCCTGGTAGATGCGCCCGGCCGGGACGCCGCCCGCCTCGAGGCGGGCGAGGAGGTCGTCGGCGGGGACGGTCGCCGTCCACCGCGCGATGAGGCCGTCGAGCTCCTCGGCGTTCTGACCCCGTGCGCCGTGGGTGGCGTAGCGGGGGTCCGTCGCGAGGTCCGGGCGCTCCATGACGGTCGCGAGCCGCGCGAAGACCGTGTCCTGGTTCGCGGCGACGAGGACCATCTCCCCGTCGGCGGTGGGGTAGACGTTGCTCGGCGCGACGTTCGGCAGGGTCGTGCCCGTGCGCTCGCGCTGGTAGCCGGCGACCTCCCACTCCGGCAGCAGCGACTCCATCATCGCGAGGACGGCCTCGTAGATCGCGGAGTCGACGACCTGGCCGCGGCCGGTGCGGTCGCGGTGGTGGAGCGCGACGAGCGTGCCGACGCACGCGAACGTCGCGGCCAGGGAGTCCCCGATGCTGATGCCGGTCCGCGCGGGCGGAGCGTCGGGGTCACCCGTCACGTGGCGCAGACCGCCCATCGCCTCCCCGATGGAGCCGTACCCGGCGCGCGGCGAGTACGGGCCCGACTGCCCGAAGCCGGTGACGCGGGTGACGACCAGACGGGGGTTGACCTCCCACAGGGACTCCGGGGACAGCCCCCACCGCTCGAGCGTGCCGGGACGGAAGTTCTCCAGCAGGACGTCGGCCCCGGCGACGAGGCGGCGGACGAGGTCCTGGCCCTCCGGGGTCCGCAGGTCGCACGTGACGCTCCGCTTGTTCCGCGCGACGACCGGCCACCACAGCGACTTCCCGTGCGGCTTCTCCCGGCCCCACTCCCGCATCGGGTCGCCCCGGCCGGGGTCCTCGACCTTGATGACGTCGGCGCCGAAGTCGCCGAGCAGCTGCCCGCAGAACGGGCCGGCGAGGAGCTGGCCGAGCTCGACGACGCGGACGTCGGACAGGGGCAGGGGGGGCTCGCTCACGCGGTCCTCTCGGCGGGTCGGGGCCCGAGCAGGGACGCCCGGGCGGACATGAGGTGGCTGCGCATCACCGACTCCGCCCACAGCCCGTCGCGGGCGCGGAGCGCGGCGACGATCTCGAGGTGGTGCTGGGTGCTGCGCCGCATGGCGTCGTCGTCGAAGCCGTGGAGGGTGCGGAGCACGGCGCCGGTGTGGACGAGGGAGTCGACGACGCCCGGCAGGACGCCGCTGCCGGTCGCCTGGACGATCCCCGCGTGGAAGCGGGAGTTGAGGACGTACACCCGGTCGAGGTCCTGCGCCGGACCCGGCAGGGCGTAGCGGACCATCTCCTCCGCGTCGGCCCGGAGCCGGTCGAGGGCCTCCTCCTCGATGGTCGCCGCCGCGAGGCGCGCGGCGAGGCCCTCGACGTGGGCCCGGAGGAGGAAGACGTGGTCGAGGTCGGCCGGCGACAGCTCGACGACGCGGGCGCCCTTGTGGGGGGTGATGTCGACGAGGCCCTCCGCCGACAGGCGGCGGAGGGCCTCGCGGACCGGTGTGCGGGACACGCCGAGCTGGCGCGCGAGCTCGACCTCGCCGAGCCGCTCGCCGGGCGCGTAGACGCCGCGCAGGATGAGCGCACGCAGCGAGTCGGCCGTGGTGGCCGGTTCGACCGTGACGCCGTCCATGCGCAGCTCCGCACACAGCAGGGATGGGGTGTGTGCAATCTAGGAGGCCCGACCCGGTCGCACAAGGGGTTGTCCGGCGCTTTGGAGGCCCGTTGCATGCACCTGTCGGACTTGGCACTCTAGGTGCCATGGCAGACGACGGTGTCCGGCCGGCGGGTGTGCACGTGGTCGAGGTGGGCCCCCGCGACGGGCTGCAGAACGAGCGCCGCGTGCTCGACGTCGCCACGCGCGTCGAGCTCGTGCGCCGGCTCGTCGCGGCGGGGGTGCGCCGGCTCGAGACAGTGAGCTTCGTCAACCCGACCCGCGTCCCGCAGATGGCGGGCGCGGAGGAGGTCATGGCCGAGGTGCCGCGCACGGCGCCGGACGGGTCGCCGGTCGCGCACATCGGTCTCGTCCTCAACGAGCGCGGCCTCGACCGGGCGCTCGCGGCGGCGGTCGACGAGGTCAACCTCGTCGCGATCACGACCGAGACGTTCTCCCACCGCAACCAGGGCGCGGGGGTCGACGACGTGCTCGCGGCGACGGTCCGGATGCTCGAGCGCGCCCGGGCCGCCGGCGTGCCGGCCTCGGTGACGGTGTCGGCGTCGTTCGGCTGCCCCTTCGAGGGCGAGGTGACGACGGAGCAGGTGATGCGCGTCGTGCGGGCCGTGCTGCCCGCCGAGCCGGTCGAGGTCGCCCTCGCCGACACCATCGGCGTCGGTGTGCCCGCGGACGTCCGGCGGCTCGTGCGCGCGGTGCGGGCGGAGTCCGACGTGCCGCTGCGCGCCCACTTCCACAACACCCGCAACACCGGCTACGCCAACGCCCTCGCCGCGGCCGAGGAGGGGGTGCTCGCCCTCGACGCCTCGATCGGCGGGTACGGCGGCTGCCCGTTCGCGCCGAACGCCACGGGCAACATCGCGACGGAGGACCTCGTGTACGCGCTGGGACGGTCCGGGCACGACGTCGGCCTGCGGGTCGACGACCTCGCGGCCCCGCGCGACTTCGTCACGAGCGCGCTGGGCGCCGACCAGGCACCGGGTCTCCTCGGGCGGGCAGGCGACTGGCCGTGACCTGACCGCCCGTCGGTGCCATCACACCGGCGGGCGACGTGGGCCGCTCTCACGACCACGTGGGACGAGGCCGAGGGCCGCCCGCACTCAGCGTCGAGCCCACGGCGGGGCGTGCTCCGGCAGCGGGCCGATGGCGACGAGCCGCGCGGGCACGCCCTGCAGCCACGGCAGGCGCTGCAGCACCTGCAGGGCCCGCGGCGGCCGCGTCGCCGACGCGCCCGGCGCGTCCCCGCCGAGGACCCGCCGGATGATCCGCCGGTGGGCGAGGCGCTGCCCCGCCTGCACCAGGACCGTGGGCAGCCACCGGCGGCGCTGCACCCGGCGGCAGGCGGCATCGAGCGCCTCCGGTGCAGGGTCGCCGGCACGCAGCACCTCACCGAGGTGCCGCGCGGCCGCCGTGGCGTCCTGGATCGCGAGGTTGATGCCGACCCCGCCTACGGGCGACATCGCGTGCGCGGCGTCCCCGATCACGAGGAGCCCGGGAGCGTGCCAGCGGCGCAGCCGGTCGAGACGGACCGCGAGCAGGCTGACGTCGTCCCACCCCGCCAGGTCAGCGGTGCGCCCGCGGAGCCACGGCAGCAGGCGCTCGAGCTCGGCGCGCAGGTGGTCGACCGGCTGCCGCCGGAGCTCCTCGTCGCCCCCGTGGCGGACGAGGAACCCGCACTGCCAGTACCCGCCCCGGTCGATCATGACGACCATCCGGCCGGACGAGATCCTCCCGACGAGCCCCGACGGGTCGGAGTCCGCGCGCGGCAGCCGGAACCACTCGACGTCCATCGGCACCCCGAACGTACGCGTCGGCAGCCCGGCCGCCGCCCGGACGGTCGACCCGCGCCCGTCGCACGCGACGACGAGGTCGGCGCCCACCTCGCTCGTGGCACCGTCCGTCCGGTCGCGGACCACGACCCCGCACACCCGTCCGCCGCCGTCGCGCCGCACCCCGACCACCTCGGCGTCGCGGCGCAGCGAGAACGTCGGCTCGCGGGCGGCGGCGGACGCGAGGAGCTCGAGGAAGTCCCACTGCGGCACCAGCGCGATGTGGCGGTGCCGTCCCGGCAGGCGGCGCAGGTCCCCGACGCGCACCGGCCCGGAGTCGAGCACCACCTCGGCGGTCTCGACGCGCCGCTGCGGCAGCCGCGCGAGCTCCTCGCCGAGTCCGAGCTCGTCGAGGAGGGTGAGCGTCGAGGCGTGCACCGTGTCGCCGCGGAAGTCGCGAAGGAAGTCCGTGTGCTTCTCCAGCACGGTGACGCGCACCCCGCCCCGCGCCAGGAGGGTCCCGAGGACCATCCCGGCCGGCCCGCCGCCGACCACGCACACCTGGGTCGCAGCCATCCGCCACGGTACTGCCGAGGACACACCGACCCGTCGACGCGCCCGAGCGCGGGACCCCGCGTCAGGCGGGGCTGGCCTCCCCGCCGGGCGGGCCGTCGTCGTCGTCCTCCGGCGGCAGCATGCACCAGCGCTCGGCGACGAGGCCCGCGACCGTCACCGCGAGCGAGGCGAGGACGACGGCCGCGGTGAGCGCCACCCGGCCCGGCTGCGCGGACACGCTGACGAGCGGGACGGCGACGAGCGCGAAGCCGGTCCACGCCCCGCTCATGACGGCACCCGCGAGCGCGGCCGCCTTCGCCAGGGCGACGGTCCGGGCGGCGCGCAGCGGGTCGAGGTGCCGGTCCCGCTCCCCCTTCGTCCACCGCCGGACGGGCCACGCGACGACGAGGATCGCCGCGGCGAGCGCGGCGAGCACGGCGGAGGCGGCGAGCGGGGGCGCGGCGAACGCCTGCCCCCCGGCGCTGCGGACCTGGAGCACGGCCGTGGTGACGGCGAACGCGACGCCGGCGAGGAGGAGGAGCGGGCCGGCCCGGGTGGGAGCGACGTGCACGGCGCCTCAGCCGCTCGGCGGCAGCCCGAAGGGGAGCGCGAGGTCGTGCCGCACGACCACCGCCTCGTCGTCGTCCTCGTCCTCGAGCTCGACGAGCTCCTCGAGCAGCTCGCGGACGGGACGCTCGACCCCCGGCCAGTGCCACAGCCGCGCCTCGGGGTCGACGAGCGACCACGGCTCGAGGACGAAGCGGCGGTCGGCCGCCCTCGGGTGCGGCAGCTCGAGGTCCTCGGTGTCGAGCACGAGCGGTGCGCCGTCGTCGCGGCGCACCTCGACGACGTCGACGTCGAGCGTGCGGGGCCCCCAGCGCAGGTCCCGCGTGCGGCCGTGCGCCTGCTCGACGTCCTGGCAGGCGTGCAGCAGCGCCCGCGGCGACAGCCGCGTGCGGACGAGCAGCACGGCGTTGAGGTAGCGGTCCTGCGTCGGCCCGCCGACGGGCGCGGTGTCGACCACGGGCGAGGCCTCCATGACCTCGACGCCGTCGCGGTCGGCGAGGTCGAGGACGGCCTGGTGGAGCGTCGCGTAGGCGTCCCCGAGGTTGGCGCCGAGCGCGAGGACGGCGCGGTGCGGCGCGTCGGGGGCCTGGTCGGCGAGCGCGTCGTCCTGCGTGCGGACCACCCGTACCGTGACGTCGTCGAACGGCACGCCGACCGGAGCCTGCGGCTTGTGGACCGTCACCTCGACGACGGACACCCGGCGGTCCTCGAGCACCGCCGCGGCGATGCGCTCGGCGACCGCCTCGACGAGGTCGAGGGACGGGCCGGTGAGGACCTCGTGGGCCTTGCGGGCGACGACCGAGTAGTCGACGGCGTCGGCGAGGTCGTCGGTCCGCCCGCCGCGCAGGCGACGGACGTGCAGGGCGACGTCGCACGAGAACTCCTGCCCGTCGCGCTTCTCGTGCGCGAGCACCCCGTGGAACCCGTGGCCCCGGATGCCGGTGACGCTCACCCGGTCGAGGGGGCCGGGACCGTCGTCGCCCACGTCGCTCACGTCGACCGATCCTGCCGAGCGACGGCCGCGCGCGCACGGCGCCAGGCCGCGCCGACCGTCACGGCGTCGAGGGTGGCCAGGGCCGTGTGCGAGCGCACCGCCCACACCCCCTCCGCCGCGAGGAGGGCGGCGACGGCGGCGGAGGCGTCGTCCCGCTGCTCGACCGGTCGCGGCTCGCCGTCCGGCCCCGGCAGCAGGGCGCCGAGGAACCGCTTGCGGCTGACGCCGACGAGCAGCGGCAGGCCGAGGGCCGCCAGGGCGTCGAGCCCGGCGAGGAGGTCCCAGTTGTGGCCGGCGTCCTTCGCGAAGCCGATGCCGGGATCGAGCACCAGCCGGTCGGCGTCGACCCCGGCGGCCACGAGGTCGTCGACCCGCCTCCGCAGCTCCGCGACGACGTCGGTGACCGTGTCCGCGTAGGTCGCCTGCGACGCCATCGACCGCGAGTGGCCGCGCCAGTGCATGACGACGAACGGGCAGCCCGCCTCCGCCACGACCCGGGCCATCGCCGGGTCGGCGGCACCGCCACTCACGTCGTTGACGAGCACCGCACCGGCCTCGAGGCAGGCGGCGGCGACCTCCGCACGCATCGTGTCGATGCTCACCGGCACGCCGTCACCGGCGAGCCGGCGCACGACGGTCACGGTGCGGCGCAGCTCCTCGGCCGCGTCGACCCGCGCGGCGCCGGGCCGGGTCGACTCGCCACCGACGTCGACGGCGTCCGCGCCCGACGCCACGAGGTGCAGGCCGTGGCGGACGGCGTCGTCCGGGTCGTGCCACAGCCCCCCGTCGGAGAACGAGTCGGGCGTGACGTTGAGGACCGCGAGCACGGCGGGCCGGTCGAGGCCGACGAGGCGCCGCCGGGCCGCCTCGGGCAGCCCGGCAGGCCCGGCATGAGGGGTCAGGAGCGGTGCCGGGGGGCGTCGCCCGGCGCCGGCGGGTTCCACCCACCTGCGGGCTCGCCGGCGGGCGCACCGCCGCCGGGCGTACCGACGCCCTGACCGCCCGCGCCCGCGCCGTCCGTCGTGCCGCCGGCGGAGCCGCCGTCACCCGGGTGCGCCCCGCCGTTGTGCGAGCCGCCGTTGGGCGTCCCGTGGCCGTTGGCGCTCACGCCGTTGGTGCCGTTGACGCGCGGCGGCACGTCGACCGGCGGGAGGTCGGACACCGCGCGCCGCTCGCTCGACAGCCACACGGGGCGCGCCTCGCGCTTGACGACGTCGGAGAAGACCTCCGCGATCTGCTCGGCGTTGAGGGTCTCCTTCTCGAGGAGCTCCCGGACGAGCCGGTCGAGGACGGCGCGGTGCTCGACGAGGATCTCCCACGCCTCGTCGTGCGCGGCCTCGATGAGCCGGCGCACCTCGCGGTCCACCGTCGCGGCCACGGACTCGGAGTAGTCCCGCTCGTGACCCATGTCGCGGCCGAGGAACACCTCGCCGGAGCCCTGGCCGAGCTTGATCGCCCCGATGGCCTCGCTCATGCCGAACTGCGTCACCATCTTGCGGGCGAGCCCCGTCGCCTTCTCGATGTCGTTCGCGGCGCCGGACGTCGGGTCGTGGAAGACGAGCTCCTCCGCCACCCGGCCGCCGAGGGCGTACGCGAGCTGGTCGAGCATCTCGTTGCGGGTCGTCGAGTACTTGTCCTCGGTCGGCAGGACCATGGTGTACCCGAGCGCCCGGCCGCGCGGGAGGATCGTGATCTTCGCGACGGGGTCGGTGTTCGGCAGCGCCGCGGCCACCAGGGCGTGCCCGCCCTCGTGGTAGGCGGTGATGAGCCGCTCCTTGTCGTTCATCATCCGGGTGCGCTTCTGCGGACCGGCCATGACGCGGTCGATGGCCTCGTCGAGCGTCGCGTTGTCGATCGTCTGCTGCTCGCTGCGAGCGGTGAGGAGCGCGGCCTCGTTGAGGACGTTCGCGAGGTCGGCGCCGGTGAAGCCCGGCGTGCGGCGGGCGATCGACTCGAGGTCGACGCCGTCGGCGAGCGGCTTGCCCTTGCCGTGGACCTGCAGGATCTTGAGCCGGCCCTGCATGTCGGGGGCCTCGACGGTGATCTGCCGGTCGAAGCGGCCCGGGCGCAGCAGGGCGGGGTCGAGGATGTCGGGGCGGTTGGTCGCGGCGATGAGGATGACGTTCGTCTTGACGTCGAAGCCGTCCATCTCCACGAGGAGCTGGTTGAGCGTCTGCTCGCGCTCGTCGTGACCGCCGCCCATGCCGGCGCCGCGGTGGCGACCGACCGCGTCGATCTCGTCGACGAAGATGATCGCGGGCGCGTTCTGCTTCGCCTGCTCGAACAGGTCGCGGACGCGGCTCGCGCCGACGCCGACGAACATCTCGACGAAGTCGGAACCGGAGATCGAGTAGAAGGGGACTCCCGCCTCGCCGGCCGTGGCCCGGGCGAGCAGGGTCTTGCCGGTCCCGGGGGGGCCGTAGAGCAGCACGCCCTTGGGGATCTTGGCGCCGACGGAGAGGAACTTCTGCGGGTCGGAGAGGAACTCCTTGATCTCCGTCAGCTCCTCGACGGCCTCCTGGGCCCCGGCGACGTCGGCGTACGTGACCTTCGGCATGTCCTTGCTCACGAGCTTCGCCTTGGACTTGCCGAACTGCATGACGCGGTTCCCGCCGCCGCTCATGCGGGACAGCACGAACCAGAAGAGCCCGAGGATCAGCAGCAGCGGGAGGATGGTGAAGAGCAGGCCGGTGAGGATGGAGCCCTGGGGGTTCTCCTCGTCGACGCCCTCCGGTGGCGGGTGCTCGTCGAGCAGCTCGAGGATCTCGTCGCCGCGCTGGAAGACGTAGTTCGCGCGGACCTGCGACGCGCCGTCGACCTCCTCGCCCTCGCGGAGGGTGAGGTCGAGGCGCTGCTCCTGGTCGACGACGAGCGCCGAGGCGACCCGCTCGTCGCGGATCAGCTGCAACGCCTCGCTCGTGTCGACCTGCGTGACGCGGTCGCCGGTGATGAGGCGCGCCCCCAGCAGCACGATCACGATCGCGAGGACGATCCAGATCGCCCCGCTGCGGAGGAAGCTGCGCATCTTCATGTGGTCACCACACGGGGCCGTGGCCCCGTCCTGTTCGTCTCGGGTTCGTCGTCCGGCACGTCCGGCCCGCGACGTCCCTGGTCACGAGGGTACAGCGGGTGGCGCGGACCGGCTCCGGCGAGGAGGCGCGACCGCGTCTCCCGTCACCTGCTCAACGGGGGTACCCGCCCACCCGTTCCGGCGGGTGCGGGTGTTCGCCGGGAGCGGACGTCAGGCCGGTCCGGACGACGCGTGTCCTGTCAGCGTCCGGTCGCCGGCAGCCGCCTCGGCGGAGCGCAGCCGCCCGAGCTGCAGCAGGGCGTAGCCGAGCTCCTGGTCCGCCCGGTCGGCGCGACGCCGCTCGGCCGCCAGCCGCGCCCGCAGCTCGAGGACCTCCGCCTCGAGCCGCGCGACGCGGCCCTCCGAGTCGCCGGCCTGCGCCGGCACCCGCGGGAGCACCCCGAGGGAGGCCAGCGACCGGAGGCTCACCCGCCACTCACGACCGTGGGGCCCGGGCACCTTGTAGGCGCGGAGGCGTCCTGACCGGGCGCGGGCGCGCAGGGACGCGACGGACGCGCGGTACGCGCGGGAGGCCTCCTGCAGCGGCACGTACACGTCGACGGGCACCTCCGGGCCGTCGTCCGCAGCGCTCACAGCGGGCCTCCTCCCGTGCTGGACCGAGTGTTCTCCCCGGAACGCCCCGTGGCCAGGGCCGCTTCGCGGGAGGACGGGTCCGGCCCCACCCGGTGTGGTCGGGTGGGGCCGGGCGGTCGGGCGCCGACCTCAGACGAGGCAGCCGCCCATCGCGATCTGCCGGTCGAGGCCGGCGATCCTGTCGAGGACCGCGCCGTACTTCGCCTGGAGGTCGCTCACGACGGCCTTCTGCGCGGCGACGGCCGTGCGGTTGACCTTCTTCGCGCTCTCGAGCGTGTTGAGCCTCGACGTCTCGGTGACGATCTGCGCGTCGAGTGCCGACAGCTCGGCCTTCGCGTCCGTGAGAGCCGCTTCCCGCTCGCTGATCTGCTTGTCGATCAGGTTCAGCGAGTCCTGGAGCGGCGCCAGCCGGGTCTGCAGGTCGAGGATGTCCCGCTCCTTGCCTGCGATGGCCGAGTTCACCCCGTCGAGCGAGACAACCAGCTCGTCGACCTCGGCCTCGAGCGCCGAGACCGCGCTGGTCTCGCTCGCGACCACGGCTTGCGCCGCCGCCAGCGCGTCCTCGAAGGCGGGGATCCCCGCCTGGAGCGCCGTGAGCCGTGCCTGCTCGGCGACGACGGCCGCAGCGGCCGCGTCGGCATCCTGGGACGCGCTCTCGAGGGCGGCCTCCAGCCTCGCGACCTCGCTCGCGGCCTCCGTGACAGCCGCGTCGGCGTCGGCGAGGTCGGCGGCCGCCGTTGCAGCCGCCTCCTTCGCGGCCGTGAGCGCCGTCGTCCCGGCGGCCACCTCCTGCTGCGCGCCGGCCAGGTCGGACTGCAGCGACCACAGCTGCTGCTGGAGGGCGCTGCTCTCCTGCTGCTTCGTGGACAGCTGCGCGTTGAGCGTCGCGAGCTGCTGCTGCAGGGCGGTGAGGTCGCCCTGGAGGGCCTGCAGCTGCGCCGCCTTGGCGGCGGCCTGCTGCTGCGCCGTCGTCAGCTGCCTGTTGAGGTCCTGGATCTGGTTCTGCAGCTGCTGCTTCAGGGCGTTGTCGTTGGTGTTCTGCCGCAGGTCCCGCAGCCGCGCGATCTCGGCCTCGAGGGCGCTGACGGCCGCCGCGGTGCCGGTGGCCTCGGCAGAGACGATCGCGATCTCCGTCTGCTTGGCGTCGATCTCCGTGCTCATCGTCGCGACGTCGGTCTGCAGTCCCCCGATCTGGGTCTGGAGGGCGGAGATCCGCGCCTCGACGAAGCCGATCTCGCTCGTGAGGTCCGCGACCTCCTGCTCCGCGATGCGCAGCGCCTCCTCGGCCGCAGCGACCGTCCCTGCGGCGGCCGATGCGTGCGCAGCGGCCTGCAGTGCCGCAGCGGACAGACGGGTGAGGGCGTCGCGGGCGTCGGCCAGGTCGCTTCGGGCCGACTCGAGAGCGGCCTGGGTGGCGTCGTCGCGGGCCTCGAGGTCGGCCAGCCGCTGCGTCGAGTCCGCCACGGCCGCGACCTGGTCGGCGAGGGCTGCCTTCGCCGTGGCGGCGGTCGCGTCCGCAGCCGCGAGCCGGCCCTGGGCCGCCGCGAGCTCGGCCGCGGCGGTCCTGAGCTCGTCGTTGAGGCCGTCGCGCTCGGCCTCGAGGTCGGCGACCGCTGCCGTGGCGGCCTCGAGCAGCGAGACGAGCGGCGCGATCTCCTCCAGGAGCGCAGTCCGGTCGTCCTTCAACGCGGCCAGGTCGGCCTCCGCCTGCTCGATGGCCGCCGCCCGCTCCGTGCTGTCCGCGGTCATCGCGGTGAGAGCGGCCACCGCCGCCGCGATCTCCGCGTCGAGCAGTGTGCCCTCCGTCTCGAGGGCGGCGAGTCGTTGCTCCACGAGCAAGATGTCGGCAGCCAGCTGCTGCTGCGTGACGACCAGGCTGTCGCGCTCCGCCTGAAGCCGGGCCACGAGGGCGGCGTTCTGCGTGGCGGCGGCCTTCACGAGGTTGGCCTGGACGTTTCCGCGGTGGCTCAGCTGGTTGACGACGCCGTTGCAGATCCCGGACGTGCCGGCGGGTGCCGCGACGGCGACCGGCGCGGCGAAGGTGAGCAGGCCGGCGACGAGGCCGGGCAGCACGACGGCGGACACGGCGCGGCGGGCGGGGGTGCGTGCGGACATGACGAAGCGGCTCCTCGACTGGGGTCTCCAGGCGCACGGACTGCGCCTGCGACCGCGTCGGTTTCGCTGCTCGCTCCCCGGGGCCTAAAGCGACCAGGTCCTGGTCCCCGGATCAGTGCGTCACGGTCTGTCGTCGAGAACCGTACGAGCCGTCGACCGCCCGGCGGAGCGGAAACGGGCCGTCCGGGCGTTGAGATCCCGGAGGTCAACGTCCTCAACGCTCAACGCTCCCGGACCTCCTGCGCCAGCCGGACCGCGGCGGCCCGGTCCGGGACGCGCAGCTTGCGCAGGACCGTCGAGATGTGGGTCCGCACCGTGACCTGCGCGACGAAGAGCCGTCGGGCGATCTGGTCCGTCGTCAGCCCCTCGGCCATCAGGTCGAGGATCTCCTGCTCCCGTGGTGTCAGCTGCGACGGTGAGCGCCGGGCCCGCAGCGGGGCGACCCGCGCCGGCGCGGACCGGAGCTCGTCGACCACCCGGCGGACCAGCCAGCGAGGCAGGGCCGCCTCGCCGGCCAGGACGCCCCGGAGCGCCGCGGCGATGCGGGAAGGGTCCATGTCCTTCACGAGGTAGCCGGACGCACCGGCACGCAGCGCGGCGAACAGGTCCTCGTCGTCGCGCGACGCCGTCAGCATCACGACCGCCGTCCCCGGCAGGTCGCGCGTGATGTCCGCCGTCGCGAGCAACCCGCTGCCCGGCATGTTGATGTCGAGCAGGCACACGTCCGGCGCGTGCTCGTGGGCCGCGGCCAGGGCGGCGGACGCGCTGCCGACGTCCGCGACCACCTCGCAGCCCTCCGCCTCGAGGGCCTCGCGGACGACCTCACGCGTCGGTCCGTGGTCGTCGGCGACGACGACCCGCAGCGCCCCGCTCACACCCAGCTCACCCGCACCGTGGTCCCCTTCCCCTGCTCGGACTCCACCGCCAGCACTGCTCCGATGCCCTCGGCGCGCTCCCGCATGCTCCTCAGGCCGTAGGCGCCCGGCCGCCCGGGCGACCCGGGATCGAAGCCGCAGCCGTCGTCCCGCACCGTGAGCCGCAGCGGCACCGAGTCGAGCCGGGCCTCGATGCGCGTGGCACCACCGTGCCGGACCGCGTTGCCCACCGCCTCCGTCGTGATGCGGACGAGTGCCTCCGTCATCGGCGCGTCGGCGTGGGACGCCGGGTCGAGACAGGCGGAGACGGACACGTCGTAGCGCCCGGCCAGCTCGTCGAGCGTCTGCCGCAGGACGACCGGCACCGGGTCGTCGTCCTCCCGACGCAACGCCGCGAGCGCGCGCCGTGACTCGCCGACCGCCCGCTCGGCGGCAGCCGCGATGCGCGCCACGGCCACCTCGTCACCGGGTTCCGCGGTCAGGCGGTGCGACTGGGCCCGGATGTAGGAGAGCTCCTGGATGACGCCGTCGTGGAGGTCGCGGGCGAGGCGCCGACGGTCCTCCAGCACCGCGCTCCGCGCCCGCGCCTGCCAGTAGCCGGTGATCTCGCGGGCCGCGCCGACGAGCATGCAGAGGTACGACCCCAGACGCAGCACGTCGCCGGTGTAGACGAACTCGCTGTAGAGGGAGGGGAAGAGGAAGTAGTGCACCCGGGCCGCGCCCGCCAGGACGCACCCGACGGCCACCCAGCGCAGCAGCGCGTCGTCGGTGCGGTCCGACTGCCGGGCGAAGGCCACGGCCGCCAGCCCGTAGAGCGCCGCGCCCAGCAGCTGCACGACGAGCACGACCGGGTGCGCCACGAGCGCGGGGCGTGAGGCGTCACCGGCCGCTGCGGGGTCGACCGCGGGCGGCAGGGTGTCGGTGACCAGCCTCCCGACGACGGCGACCACCACGACGACGAGCACGACCCCGACCGACACCGCAGCCGCCGTCCGGGCGTCGACCCGTGCCCGCACGGGCGTCCAGGCGGCCGCGGCGAGCAGCAGCGTCCCCAGCAGTCGCAGGCACAGCGGCACCCAGTACGCGAGCTCCTCCCCACGGCCCGGCGTCAGCGCGTCCGGCACTGCCGTGAGGACCAGGTTCGCCACGGCCACCACGCCGAGCGCGAGGACCAGGAGGAGCTCCTGGAGCCGTCCGTGCTGCACGAACCGCCCGTACACGAGGTACAGCACGAGCAGCGCGACGACGGCGTTGGCCGTCTCGAGCATGATGTGGAGCGACGGCGCCCTGACGGCGAACGCGAGGAACGGGCTGGCCACGACGGCCGCCGTCGCGAGCAGTGCCACCACCGCCGCGCGGCGGACGAGGCGCAGCGCAGGACCCGCCGCGCGAGGCCCGGCGGACACAGCGCCGGGTCCGGGGTCCACGAGGGAGGTAGTCGGCACTCCTGTGACTGTTGCTGAGGGCACGCGGCACGGGCAACCCGACGGGGTCCACCGTTCGACCAGACCCTGATCACCCGAAGGGCTCGCCCCGTGACGGGCATCCTGGACCCGTGCGTGCTCCGAGCGACCGGGTCCGGATCCCACGACGACCCACGTCGCGCCCCGCGGCTCTCGCCGTCGTGGTCGGCGTCGCGGTCCTCGTGGGTGCCGTGCTCGTCGCCGATCCCGCGCGGTCGGGCCTCGGGCGCTGCGACGGCGAGCCGGAGGCCGTGCTCCTCCCGACCGCCGACGAGGTCCCCGACGTCGTGGGGCTCGCGGTGGCGACGGCGCGGGAGCGGCTCGCCGAGGTCGGGCTCGACGCCGCCGCCCTCGACGAGACGTGGCGCACCGACCCCGCCCCGCGCGGCCGGGTGCTCGCCCAGTCCGGCGGGGCGTGCGGGGAGGACCTCGCCCTGTCCGTCAGCACCGGCGGGCCCCTCGTCCCCCTCGACGACCTGCCGCTCGCGGTCCGTTCCGTCCTCGCCACCGCCGTGGGCACCGACGGCGTGAGGGGCCCGGAGCCGCTGCTCGTGCGGGAGGTCGAGGTCGCGGACGGGGCCGTGTGGGCGACGGACGCGCTCGTCAGCGGGCAGTGCCGGCACGTCGCCGTCGCCCGGCAGGTCGAGCAGCTGCTGTCCCCCGCCGAGCTGTCGACGCGGGACGTCCGGTGCGTCCCGGACTCCGACGAGGCCCTGCTCGAGGCACTGCGGACCCGGCTGCCGGACGCCGAGGTCTGGCAGTGCGAGCCCGGTACCCGCTGCCGGCTCGGGACCGCCGACGGGGGGTGGTACGTCGAGGCGAGCGTCCGGCGCTTCGGCACGACCGCGCTGCCCACCGAGCTGCGCTGCGCGGCGCCGACCGCCTACGACGTCTGCGAGCTCGAGCCGCGCGACGGCGGGGGGCAGGTGCGGACCGTCCAGTCGCTCGGCAAGTCGCCACCGGGGCGGCCCTACCTGACGCGGCGCGTCCGCCTCGTGACGGGCCCGTGGCAGGTCGACGTGCTCGTCGCACCGCGCTTCGACGAGTCCGGCCCGCTGGCGGAACGGCCCACCGCGACGCCCTTCGACGGCGAGGAGCTGCGGGTGGTGGCCGAGCTCGGGCTCGCGGCGGTGCGGGAGGTCAGCGCGCCGTGAGCGGCGCCGCCCGACCGACGCTCACGGCCGCCACTGCCGTCGTCACGGGGATGGCGAGGATCATCCCGATGGAGCCGACGGCCGTGCGGGCGATCTCCTCCGCGACGGCGCCGGACGTCACGACCTGCTCCAGGGGCTGCCCGTACAGCCCGAGGAGCAGCAGCGTCGGCAGCGCCGCCCCGGCGTAGGCGAACGCGATCGTGTAGACGGTGGAGGCGAGGTGGTCCCGACCCACCCGCATGCCGCCCCGGAACAGCTCGCGGAACCCCGCCGTCGGCGCCAGCGCCCGGATCTCCCAGACCGCCGACACCTGGGTGATCGTGACGTCGTTGAGGATGCCGAGCCCGGCGACCACGAGCCCGCACAGGACGATCCCCCGGAGGTCGGCACCGGTCGTGGCGGTGCTGAGGACGTAGGCGTCCTCGCTCGTGAGGCCCGTGAGGTCGGCCGCCCGGGTCGCCCAGACCGCGAGGCCCGTGGTGGCGAGCAGCCCGAACACGGTCCCCGACAGTGCGGCCGTCGTCCGGGTCGACAGGCCGTGCGCGAGGTAGAGGACCGCGGTCATCAGCGGCACCGCGACGCTGAGCGCCACCAGCACCGGGTCCTCGCCCTCGCGCAGGGCCGGGAGCACGACGTAGGCGATGGCCGCGTACGTGAGGGCGAGCCCTGCGATGGCCGCCGCCCCGCGCAGCCGGCCGATCGCGACGACGAGGACCGCGAAGAGCCCGGCGAGCAGCAGGAGCGGCTGCGCCCGGTCGAAGTCGACGAAGGAGTAGACGACCTGGCCGGTGTCGGCCTCGACCTCGGTGCCCTCGACGGTCGTCGGCAGGTTCCGGCCGAGGACGACCCGCTCGCCGGGACCGATCCCGGCCTGCACCAGCTGGGGCGGCAGGGGGACGGTGACGACGTCGCCGGCCTCGGGACCCTGCAGGACGCGGACGAGCGCCTCGGCGCACAGGGAGTCGAGCGGGATGGAGCCGTCCGGCTCCCGCTCGTCGGGTGCGCCCTCGCAGAGGTCGGCCGTGGCGGCGAGCACCTCGCCGGGGACCTGCTCCGTGCCCGACAGGTCGACGATCCCGCCGCGCTCGTCGCCCTCGAAGGACGCACCGGAGGGCCACACCGCGACGAGCCCGACCACCGACGCGACGAGCAGCGGCACGAGCACGCCGAGCATGACCCGCAGGGCGGTGCGGTCCCCCGTGACGCCCTCCGCGGGCCCGTGACGCGCGCCCACCTGCTCAGGCGTAGACGTGCTGGGCGAGCACCCCGATGTCGCGGAGGTTGCGGTAGCGCTCGGCGTAGTCCAGGCCGTACCCGACGACGAACTCCTCGCCGATGTCGAAGCCGACCCACTCGACCGCCACGTCGACCTTCGCGGCCGTCGGCTTGCGGAGCAGCGTCGCGATCTTCACCGACGCCGGCCCGCGGGAGCCGAGGTTCGCGCTGAGCCACGACAAGGTGAGACCGGAGTCGATGATGTCCTCGACGATGAGGACGTTCTTCCCGGTGAGGTCGGTGTCGAGGTCCTTGAGGATCCGCACGACACCGGAGGACTTCGTGCCCGAGCCGTAGCTCGACACCGCCATCCAGTCCATGGTCACCGGCACCGTGAGCGCACGGGCGAGGTCGGCCATCACCATGACGGCGCCCTTGAGCACCCCGACCAGCAGCACATCCGACCCGGCGTAGTGGGCGTCGATCTGCGCCGCCATCTCGCGGAGCCTGGTGTGCACCTGGTCCTCGGTGAGGAGCACGCGCTCGAGGTCCTGACCGGCGTCACGGGCGTCCATGGGGGTCCTCTCGAGGCCTCGGTGCGGGGGTCGCCCGAAGCCTGCCACAGCCGTCGGGGCCGCTCGACCGCCGGACCCCGACACCGCCCGGCAGCGCGACCGGGCCCTGCCCGTGCCAGTCGTCGACGAGCGCGTCGAGGGCGGCGGTGTGGGCGGCGGTGAGCGCCCCGGCCCCGGCGCGCAGCGCGAGCAGGCGCAGGCAGCGACGCCGCACGGCGCCGGGCAGCCCGGCGAGGGGCGCCACCGGCACGCCGTCCGGGGCGTCGAGGTCCGGGAGCCCGGCGACGACGGCGCCCGCCCAGCCGTCGAGGGCGTCCGCGTCGGCGCGGGCGAGGTCGGCGGTGCGGGCGAGCGACCGGACGGCGCCCTCGCCGAGCGCCGCCTCGAGCGCGGGCACGACGTCGTGGCGCACGCGTGGGCGCAGGTGCACCGGGTCGGTGTTCGACGGGTCCTCCCACGGCAGGCCCAGGGGCGCCAGCAGCGGGGCGAGCGGGACCGTCGCCTCCCGGACGACCGCGCGGCGGACCCCGAGCAGCGGGCGGAGCAGCCCGTCCCGCACCGCGGGCATGCCGGCGAGGCTGCGGGTGCCGGACCCGCGCGCGAGCCCGAGGAGCACCTGCTCGGCCTGGTCGTCGAGGGTGTGCCCGAGCAGCACCGCGACCGCCTCGTCCCTGGCCGCCACCGCGTCGAGAGCGGCGAGCCGCGCGGTCCGCGCCGCCTCCTCCGCTCCCCCGGCGCCGGGGCCGTGCCGTTGCGGGACCACGCGGACGACCCGCACGGGCGAGGCGCCGAGGGCGAGCGCGGCGCGGGCGGCCCGGCGCACCACGTCGGCTGTCTGCGGCCGCCAGCCGTGGTCGACGCACACCGCCCCGACCGCCCGGCCGAGCCCGTCGGCGACGTCGAGCGCCCCCGCGAGCAGGGCGAGCGAGTCCGCGCCCCCGCTGACCCCGACGAGGACCGGCCCGGGGGGCAGGTCCCGCAGGTGGCGGCGGACGGCGAGCGCGACGGCGGCGCCCGCGCCCGCGCTCAGCCGTGGACCCGGGCGACCCACGTCGAGGGCTCGCGGAGCTCCGCGGGGCTCGGCAGCGCGTCCGGGCCCGCCCACACGGCGTTGAACCCCTCGATGCCGACCTCGTCGGTCACGGCGCGGACGAACCGGGCGCCGTCGCGGTACTGCGCGGCCTTCGCCTCGAGCCCGAGGAGCCGCCGGACCACGCGGTCGACGGGTCCCGTGCCGCGACGGCGGGCGTCGAAGCGGGCGCGGATCTGCGCGACGCTCGGCACCACCGAGGGCCCGACCTCGTCCATGACGACGTCGGCGTGCCCCTCGAGGAGGCTCATGACGGCGGTGAGGGCGTCGAGGCGCGCCCGCTGCTCCGGCGTCTGGACGAGGTCGACGAGGCCCGTCGGCGTCCGCCGCCCACCTGCCGTCCCGTCGCCCGCGGCGCCGCCCGTCGGGTCGTCGGAGGCGCCCCGGAGGATGTCGGGCAGGCGCCCGAGGCCCTCGACGAACCGCTCGACGGTGGAGCCGGGGTCGGCGAGCAGGTCGTCGAGGAGGTCGGTGACCTGTCCGCGGAACCAGCCCGCGAGCCACGGGTTGGCGCCGAACTGGGCGCGGTGCGTCTCCTCGTGCAGGGCCACCCACAGCCGGAAGTCGGCCGGCACGGCCCCGATCTCCCGCTCCACCTGCGCGACGTTCGGCGCGACGAGGAGGAGCCGGCCCCCGTCCGGGGCGAGGACGTCGTACTGCCCGAGCACCTTCGTCGCCATGAACGCGAGGAGCCCCCCGGTCTCGGCGGCGTTGAGGGCCCGGCTGAGGCCGAGGAACGCGTCGGGGACGTCGCGGCCCTTCTCGAGGCGCTGCCGCTCGAGGGCGCGGGCGAGGACGGGGTCGACGAGGTGGCCGAACGAGCGGGCGTTCGCCCGGGCCCAGCCGGCGCGGTCGACGACGAGCACCTCGCCGGCGTCCGGTCCGGCCTCCAGCTGCGCGGTCTCCGCGACAGGGTCGACCGCGAGGCCCGCGCAGTCGCGCAGCTCGGCGACGAGCTCGGCGATCTCCTCGCGGGTCATCGCGGGGCCGGGCGGGGCGATGGCCGCGGCGGCCTCTCCCGCGGCGGCCCAGTCGACGGGGGAACGCCGGCCGCTCCCGGGGTGGCGGGTGCTCGTGGTGGCCGTCATCCCCCGAGAGTAGGCGCTGGGTGGCGGACGCCGGGTGCCCCGGTCAGCGGCAGGTCAGCAGCAGGCGGCCACGGCCGCGGCGACGCGGTCGACGGCGCGGCGGGCCGCCGCGGTCGACCCGGCGGGGACCTCGTCGGTGAGGACGGCGAAGGCGAGGCCCCGCCCGTCGGCGGCGGTGACGACACCTGCGAGGGCTGTCGTGCCCGTGAGGGTGCCCGTCTTCGCCCGGACCACACCCCGGCCCGCGGCCGCCGCCGAGTCGACGCCGAAGCGGTCGTCGAGGGTGCCCTCCAGACCGGCCACCGGCAGCAGGTGCGGCAGGAGCCGCAGGTCGTCCTCGTCGGGGGCGGCGGCCGCGGCCGCGAGCAGCGCCGTGAGCCCGGCGGCGGTGGCGACGCTGTCGTCGGAGAGCCCGCTGCCGTCGGTGAGGTCCGTCGCGCCGAGGTCGACGCCGCGCGCCTCCACCACCTCGACGATCGTGTCGCTCGCGGACGCGAGGGTCGTGCTGCGCCCCTGCTCGGCCGCCACGAGACCGGCGACGGAGTCCGCGATGGTGTTGTCGCTCGTCACGAGCAGGTAGGAGAGGACGTCGGCGAGCGGGGCCGACCGCGCCTCGGCGACCACGACGGGCAGCGCGACGGGACGGGTCGTCACCACCGGCGACCCGACGGCGGGCGCGTCCGCACCGAGGACCCGGGCCAGCTCGTCCTCTACCGCGTCGGCGAACGCGAGAGCCGCCGTACCGGCGGGGTCGTCGTCCCGACCGGCCCCTGCCCCGAGCCGCCCGGCCGACACCGCGAGGGACGCGGGCGTGGCGGCGAAGAACGCGTCGCCCGGCGAGCGGAGCAGCTGCTGGGGCGCGCCGAGGAGGGAGTCGTCGACGAGGACGTCGACCCCCGCGGCGTCGGGCGCGAGCAGCCGCTCCCCCGGATCGCCCTCGAGGACCGCGAGGACGGCGGACCGGGCGAGGTCGCCGAGCCCGACGCGGCCGTCGACGGTGCCGGGGTCCCCCGCGCCGGGCGCGAGGAGGAGGTCCCCACCACCGACGAGCACGAGGGCGGGCCTGTCGCCGCCGCGCTCGGTGGCCGGCACCCAGCCGACGCGGGTGACGAGCCGCCAATCGGCACCGAGCACGTCGAGGGCGGCGGCCGCCGTGACGATCTTCGCGGTCGAGGCCGGCTCGACCGGGGTCGTGGAGTCGCGCTGCGCGAGCTCGGCGCCGGTGGCGAGGTCACGGACGCTGACCGCGGGGGACGGCCCGAGGGCGTCGTCGGCGAGGAGGGGCGCGAGGCTCGTCGCGAGCACGGCGGGGTCGGGGGGCGGCGGGGCGGCGGGGTCGAGGGCGGGGTCCTGCGGCACGACCCGCTCGACGGGCGGCGCGACGACCTGCGGCTCCCCCGTGGGCGCGGACGCCGCGACGGGCGCGAGACCACCGGCGACCAGCAGGGCGAGCCAGGGCGCGGCGACGCGGCGGGGCACCTCCCCCGGTCCGGTCATGCCCGACCTCCGTCACTGCGACACAATGGCCCCGCTCGGCGCCGTCCCCCGGCCGCCGGGTCCTCGCGCGCCGGGCCGACCGCACCGTACCCGGCGCCGCTCGACACAGGTGCCGGCAGCGACAGGAAGGTCAGCCACTCTCATGGAGTTCGACGTCACCGTCGAGGTGCCGAAGGGTCAGCGCAACAAGTACGAGGTCGACCACGTGTCGGGGCGGATCCGGCTGGACCGCATGCTCTTCACCGCCACGCGCTACCCCGCGGACTACGGCTTCATCGAGGGCACCCTCGGTGAGGACGGCGACCCGCTCGACGCCCTCGTCCTGCTCGACGAGCCGACCTTCCCCGGCTGCCTCATCGCGTGCCGGGCGATCGGCATGTTCCGCATGCGCGACGAGGCCGGCGGCGACGACAAGGTCCTGTGCGTGCCGTACAACGACGTCCGCATGGCCCACATCCGCGAGCTCAACGACGTCGCGGACTTCCACCGCCTCGAGATCCAGCACTTCTTCGAGACGTACAAGGACCTCGAGCCCGGCAAGAGCGTCGAGGGGGCTCACTGGGCGGGCCGCGAGCAGGCCGAGCGGGAGGTCCAGCGGTCGGTGGTGCGGGCGCGCGAGGCGGGGTACTCCACCTCGCACTGACGCCCGGGCTCGCCCTCAGCCGGCGGTCGTGACGACGCGCACCCCCTGCTCGAGGGTCTTGTGGACCGGGCACTTGTCGGCGATCTCGAGCAGCCGGGCGCGCTGGTCGTCGTCGAGGTCGCCCTCGAGCCGCACCTCGCGGTGGAACTCCCGCACGCAGCCGGGGCGCCCGGCGACGCACTCGGTCGCGTCGTCGCCGTGGCGGTGCTCCTGCCCGAGGAGGACCTCGACCCGCCGCAGCGGCCAGCCCTTGCGGTCGGCGTACATGCGGACGGTCATCGCGGTGCACGCGCCGAGCCCCGCGAGGAGGTGGTCGTACGGCGTCGGCCCCGTGTCGGTGCCGCCGGGCACCTCGGGCGGCTCGTCGGCGGTCCACGAGTGCCGTCCGGCCCGGACCTCCTGCGCGAAGGGTCCCTCGCCGGTCTCCGTCACGAGGACCTGCCCGTCGGCCAGCGCGACGGCCGGGTCGGGCGAGGAGCCGGCGGACGCCTCCGCCTCGACCTCCCGGTCCGACACGACCGGTTCGGCCTCCGCGGTCGCCGACACCGTACGCCGGGGCGGGGTCACCGCGACGTAGCGGGACGCCCACGCGCTCACGACGTCAGCGACGTACAGCGCGTCCGAGCGGCGGCTCAGCAGGTGGTCGGCGCCGTCGAGGGTGACGAACGACCGCGGGTGGCGGGCGGCGGCGAACAGCCTCGCGGCGTTCTCGATCCCGACGACCTCGTCGAGCGGGGAGTGGAGGACCAGCAGGGCGCCCTCGAGCTCCCCGACCTGCTCGAGGAGCCGCTGCGAGCGCAGGTCGTCGACGAGCTCCTGGCGGACGAGGAACTCCCGACCGGCGATGCTGACGCACGCGCTGCCCTCGGCCGCGAGCTCGGCCCCCGCCCCCGCGAGCAGCCGGGAGGCGTGCGCCGGGTCGGCGGGGGCGCCGATCGTCGCGACGGCCGCGACGCCCGACAGGCGGGCCGCCGCGGACAGGACCGCGGCGCCGCCGAGGGAGTGCCCGACGAGCAGGGTGACGGGACCCCGCTCGGACTCGACGTGGCCGACGGCGGCGACGAGGTCGTCGACGTCGGCCGTGAAGCCGGCGAGCGCACCCTCGTCCCCGCCCTCGGAGTCGCCGAGGCCGCTGAAGTCGTAGCGGAGCACGGCCGTGCCGCGCTCCGCGAGCCCCCGGGACACCCGGGAGGCGGCGTGGCTGTCCTTGCTGCACGTGAAGCAGTGGGCGAACACCGCCCACGACCGGACCGGCCCGTCGGGCAGCTCGAGGACCCCGCTCAGCCGCTGGCCGCGCGCGCCCTCGAAGGTGATCCGTTCCCGGGCCATGGCAGTCGTCCCCTCCGTCGGCGGGCGCGGGCGCCTCAGCCGCGCGTCTCGTCGCGCGCGGTCGTCCCGTCCGTCTCCTCCGTGTCCCCGGCCTCCTCGACCGTGACACCGGGCCCGTCGACCCCCGTCCCGGCCGCGAGCCGGGCCCGGTACACCGCCGGGCTCTCGCGGCGTCGCGCCGAACGGAGGAACCACAGCCCCACGGGGAACAGCGCGAGGCACATGTACTGGGCGCCGGTGAGCCCGTAGACGGTGTCGTCGTACGTGCGGAGGAAGTCCGACAGGAAGCGGGTGATCGCGTAGCCGACGCTGAAGATGCCGGCGAGCGTGCCGGCGCCGTACTCGCCGCGGCGGTCCACGAGCACCATGACGACGAAGATCGCCATGACGTAGAGGAACTCCAGCACGGGAAGCGACCAGTACGTCTCCCCCAAGACGAGCGGGCCCTCCACCGTGTCACCGGGCGTGCCCTGGTACGTGATGCCGAGCGGGGACGACGTCGTCCCGCCGAGGTGCTCGCCGACCGCGTAGCAGCCGATGCGCCCGATCGCGAGACCGAGGGCGAGGCCGATGGCCGCCCCGTCGAGCAGGTGCCAGCGCTGCGCCGAGGACATGCCCCGCACGAGGAGCGGGGACACGAGCAACGCGGAGATGAAGCCGCCGGAGAACTGGAGACCCCCGTCCCACACGGCGATGACGTCGACGGGGGACTCGATGGCGTCGAGGTTCGTCAGCACCCACAGCAGGCGGGAGCCGATGACGCCGACGACGACGAGCGCGATGACGATCTTCTCGGTCTGCTCCGTCGGGATGCCGAGACGCGCGTTGCGCCGGGCCGTGACGAGCCCGCCCAGGAGGACGCCGACGGCGACGCACAGCCCGAACACCTGGATCGTGACCGGACCGAGCTCGATGGTCGGGAACGGCACGTAGGGGATGCCGGCCGGGACGGCGGCGGCGAGGGGCGCAGGGCTCACGACGTCACGGTATCCGCCTCACCCGGGTGCTCCCCGGACTGCTCGTGGCGGCTGGACCGGCGCCCGGCCCGCACGAGCACGAGCTGGTGGACGGCGACGACGACGGCGAGCCAGCCGAGCCCGAGCGCCCACGCGACGACGACGTCGGTGAACCAGTGGTGGCCGAGGTACACCCGGGACAGGCCCATGAGGACGGCGTGGACGACCGCCCCCATGACGACGAGCACCCGCACCGCCCCCGAGCGCACGTGGAGCCACACGAGGTAGGCGAGGGTGAAGGCGATGACCGTGGCGTTGAGGGTGTGGCCGCTGGGGAAGGCGGCGGACGTCTCGAACGGCGGCACGGCGAGGTCCATGTCGGGCCGCGCCCGGGCGACGACTGCCTTGCCGACCGCCGTCATCGCGAGGGAGCCCGCGGTCGCGACGACCATGAGGACGAGGGGGGTCCACGAGCGCCACAGGACGCACAGCCCCGCCACGAGGAGGGCGGTGAGGACCGGAGCCCACACGGTGCCGCCGAGGTCGGTGTAGAGCGTGATCGCCCGGTCGAGGGACGGCGACCGCAGCTCGAGAGCCGCACGGAGCAGCGGCTCGTCGACCGCCGCGAGCTCGTCACCGTCCTGCACGTTGTCGTAGACCTCGGCGACCGCGGCGACCATGGCGGCGAACAGCCCGCCCGCGAGGACGAGGACGAGGAGCAGCTGCCACTGGGACGCGGCGACCTCGACGACGCGGCGCCAGCCGGACCGGGCCTCCTCCATGGTGGGCGGGCGGACGGCGCCTGGCGCACCCGTGGTGTCGTCGCGTCGCTGGGCGAGGTCGCGCTGGTCCATCCGTCCTGGGTACCCGGGGACGACCGGATCCGCACCCTCGGTGGTCAGAAGGGCCAGGCGTCGAGCAGGACCGGCGCCGCGAGCACGAAGACGAGGAAGCGGACGAGCCGTCCCACGAACGTCGCCACGAGGAACAGGGGGTATGGCAGGCCGGCGGTGCCCGCGACGAGCCCGGCGACGTCGAAGGCGGGGTTCGGCACGGCGGCGAGGACCGCGAGCGCCCCGGCGGCCGGAACGCGCCGCTCGCTCTGCCGGTGCAGCCACGTGACGACCCGCCCCGAGCGCCCCTCGGAGGGGAGCACCGCACGCCCCTGGGCGCCGACCCACCAGCCCGTCGACTCCCCGAGGGCGCTGCCAGCCGCGGCGAGCACCGCGACGAGGAACGGCCACTCGACCACCGTCATGATCTGCAGGACGACGGGGTTGTACGGGACGGGCACCGCGACGGTCGCGTTCGTCAGCAGCGACAGCAGGAACGAGCCGCCGTAGGCGTACTGCTCGAGGGCAGTGAGCCAGCGCTGCGCGGTGTCGGTGGCGAGCAGGGCGTACGCCCCGACGTTGACGACGACGACGAGGGCGACGAGGGCGACCGCCCGACCGCGGCCGGCGCGGGGCCGTGCCGGGGCCTCGCTCACCCGGCCAGCGTACGGTCGCCCGCGTCCACCGACCGGCGTTCCGCGTCGAGCAGCGACCGCTTGACCGCGAGGCCCCACCGGTAGCCGGCGAGCGACCCGTCGGCGCGGACGACGCGGTGGCACGGGACGACGAGGGCGACAGGGTTCGTCGCGCACGCCCGGGCGACCGCGCGGACGCTCGTGGGACGCCCGACGGCGGCGGCGACCTCCGTGTACGTGCGCGTCTCGCCGGCGGGGATCTCCTGCAGCGCCTCCCACACGCGGGCCTGGAACGCGGTCCCGGCGACGTCGAGGGGCAGCCCGGCCCTCGCGGCGGGGCCGAGGGGACGCCCGTCGGCGAGCTCTCGGACCGCGTCGAGGACGTGGACGAGGGCGGCGTCGTCGCGGACCAGCTCGGCGTGCGGCAGCTCGGCCGCCACCTCGTCGAGCAGGCGAGGCACGTCGGCCTCCCCGTCGGCCGCGACGCGGACCGCGCATATCCCGTCCGGGCTCACGACGACGAGCACCGCCCCCACCGCGGTCGCCGTCCACGACCACTGCAGCCGCCGGCCGGGCCCGCCCCGGGCGTACTCGGCGGGGCTCATGCCGAGCCGGCGGCCGACCTCCTCGTAGAAGCCCCGCGCCGAGCCGTAGCCCGCCTCCCACACGGCGTCGGTGACGGACCCGCGCGCGCCGCGCAGCACCTCGCGCGCCCTGCCGGTGCGCACGGCACGGCCGTACTGGAGCGCACCGACCCCGAGGACGGCCGCGAACGCGCGGTGCAGCTGCCGGGTGCTGCAGGCGGCGACCCGGGCGAGCTCCACGGCGGGGACCGGACCGCCGGTGTCGTCGAGGACGCGGCACGCGACGGCGACGCGCCGTCGGTCCTCCGCGGTGCCGCCGACGGCCCTGTCGGGTCCTGCTGCCGCGCTGTCCACACCCACCTCCGCACTCACACCCCCGACGGTAGGCCGGGCGTCCGGGCGATCCCTCCCGATCCGTGCCGTGATCCGACTTGACCCGGGGCCCGTGCGTGCCGTTACCTCTTCGGTGACCCCCCTTCTCGCACCGCCGCAGCCGCACGGGACACCGACGTAACATGCCTGAAACATCGACCGGCCGTGCCGTGCTGCCCGCCGCACCCGTCCGCCGCGGACCCTCCCCGCTCGCGGCGCGCCGACGCCACCTGCTGACGCGCCTGTACGACGGCGTGCTCGACGGGGCCGCGCTGACGGCGACGGCGGACCGGCTCGAGGCGCTGCTCGCCGCCGCACCGCGCACCACACCGACCCGGCCGCTCGACGAGACCGACGCCTGGCTCATCGCCTACCCCGACCACGTGCAGGACAGCAGCGGCGCGCGCAGCCCGCTCGCCGCGCTCGCGGACCTCGTCGACGCCCACCTGTCGCCCGCCGTGACGGGCGTCCACACCCTGCCCCTGCACCCGTCGAGCTCCGACGGCGGCTTCGCCGTCATGGACCACGCGGAGGTCGACCCCGCGTACGGCTCGGCGCAGGACGTCCGCCGGCTCGCCGCCGGCGCCACGTGGATGGCCGACGCCGTCGTCAACCACGTCTCCGCGCAGGGGACGTGGTTCACGCGCTGGCTCGCCGGCGACCCCGCGTACGCCGGGTTCTTCCGCGAGCTGGACGCCGGGACGCCGACCACGGCGGTGACGCGTCCCCGCACGAGCCCCCTGCGGACGGTCGTCACCCGCGGGGACGGGCGCGAGGTGGGGGTGTGGACGACCTTCTCCCCCGACCAGGTCGACCTCGACTACCGCGAGCCCCGGGTCCTCCTCGCGATGGTCGAGGTGCTGCTGCGCTACGTCGCGCAGGGCGCCCGGGCGATCCGCCTCGACGCCGTCGGGTTCGCGTGGAAGGACCCGGCGACACCCTCGCTCAACCTGCCCCGCACCCACGTGCTCGTCCAGCTGTTCCGCGCGTGCCTCGACGCCGTCGACCCCGGTCTCGTCCTCGTGACCGAGACCAACGTCCCCCACGCGGAGAACGTCGCGTACCTCGGCCTCGACGGGGAGCGGGAGGCCCAGGCGGTCTACCAGTTCGCCCTGCCCCCGCTCACCCTCGACGCGTTCGTCGGGGGTGACGCCACGCGGCTCAAGGAGTGGGCCCGCGCGCTGTGGTTCCCCGGCGACGGCCGCACGTACCTCACGTTCCTCGCCAGCCACGACGGGATCGGCGTCCGCGCCGTCGAGGGGCTGCTCGACGACGCGGCCCTCGACCGGCTCGTCGCCGCCACGCAGCGCGCCGGCGGGCGCGTCAACGCCCGCTCGTGCGCCGACGGCTCGACCCGGCCGTACGAGCTCGCCGTGTCGTGGGCCGCGGTCATGGGCGCCGGCCACGACGAGGCGACGGCCCTGCGCCGGCACGTGTCGTCGTACGCCCTCGCCCTCGCCCTGCGCGGTGTACCGCTGCTGTACCTGGGGGCGCTGCTCGGCGCCGGCAACGACGAGGCGACGTTCGACCGGACGGGACACGCGCGCGACCTCAACCGCATGCGCTTCGACGCCGACGACCTCGAGCTGCTCCTCACGTCGCCGGGCACGCGCGAGGCCGCCTCGCTGGGGGCGATCAGCGAGCTGCTCCACCTGCGGCGCGCCCACGCCGCCTTCTCCCCCGACGCCGCGCAGGTCGTCCAGGGTGACGACCCGGCGCTCGTCGTCGTCGAGCGGGTGCCGGACCACGGCTGCCGCGCCGTCGTCGCCGTCAACGTCTCCGGCTCCCCGGTGCCGCTGGAGCTGCCCGAGGGCCGCTGGGCGCGAGTCGACTCCGGTGCGGACCGGCGCGGGGCCGCGCAGGCCGCCGGCGAGCCGCTCGCCGCGTACGGGAACGCCTGGTTCGTCGAGGTGCGCTGACGCGAGCGCTTCACCTGCCGTCCCCGGGGTAGGTCAGGGGCATGACCCCTGAGCACGTCGACCACCTCGACCCCGCCGCCGCTGACGCCGCCGCACGGGCTGCCGCCCACGAACCGCCGTCCCCCGGCGAGGCGGCGGAGGAGCTGCCCGTCGCGTCCGCTGCCGACACCGCACGCGCCCTCGCCCAGGTCGTCCTGCCCGTCGCGGCGCGGGGGGCGATCACACGGCGGCCCCGCGTCGTCGGGGCGCTCGACCGGGTCGACGCGGACGCGCGCGCCGTCACCGTCATGCAGCACCTGCGGGACCGATACGGGCCGGGCCCGGTCCAGCTGCGGCTCGGGGCGCGCCGGGTCGCGCTCGTCCTCGACCCGTCCGACGTGCACCGGGTCCTCGACGGCACGCCCGAGCCGTTCCGAGCCGACACCCGCGAGAAGCGACCGGCCCTCGGCCACTTCCAGCCCGAGGGCGTGCTCGCCTCCGACCCGGGGCAGCGCGAGGTGCGCCGACCCTTCAACGAGGCCGTCCTGCAGTCCGGTCGCACCGTCCACGAGATCGGCGACCGGACCCGGGACGTCGTCCGCGAGGAGGTGGCGGGTCTGCGGGAGCAGCTGCGCCACGACGACGTCCTCGACTTCGACCGCCTCGTCCGCACGTGGTGGCGGGTCGTGCGACGGGTCGTGCTCGGCGACTCCGCGCGCGACGACGACGCCCTCACCGACCGGCTCCTGCGGCTGCGCCGGCACGGGAACTGGGCGTACCTGCGACCGGCGGACGCCGGGCTCCGTGATCGCTTCCTCACCGGTCTCGCCTCCCGGGTCGAGGCGGCGGAGGAGGGCAGCCTCGCCGCCGTCCTGCGCCGGACCCCGGCCCCACCCGGCACGGAACCGGTCCAGCAGGTGCCGCAGTGGCTGTTCGCGTTCGACGCGGCCGGCTGGGCGCTCGCCCGCGCCCTCGCGCTCGTGACGACGCACGAGGGAGCGGCCGCGCGGCTGCGCGACGAGCTCGGGACGGCCCCCGACCTGCCGTACGGGCGGGCGTGCGTCCTGGAGTCCCTGCGGCTGTGGCCGACGACGCCCGCCATCCTCCGGGACACCGACCGGGAGACGTCGTGGCGGGGGCGGACGATGCGGGCGGGCACCTCGGTCGTCGTCTTCGCACCGTTCTTCCACCGTGACGACGCGACGCTCCCCCAGGCCCACCGCTTCGCGCCGGAGCTCTGGCTGCGCGAGCGGGGGCACGACGAGCACCCCCTCGTGCCGTTCAGCGGCGGGACCGCCATCTGCCCCGGGCGCAACATCACGCTGCTCGTGACGAGCCAGGTGCTCGCACGGCTCGTCGAGGAGCACGACCTCGAGCTCCTCGACCGGTCGGGGCTGTCCGACGGCCCGCTGCCGGGCACGCTCGACCCGTTCGGGCTGCGCTTCCGCCCGCACCCCCTCGACGGCTGAGCGAGGAGGAGTGGACCGCCCGAGCGCGGGTACCCGGCCGCCATGGCCAACGCGATCGAGGTCCAGAAGTACCTGTCCGGCGTCGACTACCCGGCCGGACGCGACGCCCTCGTGCGGCGTGCCCGTGACAACGGCGCACCGGACGAGGTCGTCGAGGAGCTCCAGGGCATCGCCGACCGGGAGTACGACGGCCCGAGCGGCGTCAGCGAACAGCTGAGCGGGCAGAACTGAGTCCCTCGGCGCCGAGCCGGGGAGGCGCTCACCAGAGCCGGCCGGCCTCGAGGACGCCCGCCTCGAGGCCGGCCGTCACCGCCACGAGCCCCACCCGCGCCTGGACGTGGTCGAGGACGTGCCGTGGCGGCCCGCCGCAGCCGGGCAGCCAGCCGAGGTCCTCGGCCACCTGCAGCACCCGCTCGCCGTCGAGCAGGAGCGCGCGCACGTCGCTGAGCCGGCCCTCGTCGGCGTCGGCGAGGTCGTCGCGTGCGTACGCGTGGTCGGCGGCGGACAGCTCGCAGACGTAGGCGCCGACGTGGGCGGGCGGCCCGAGCCCGTCGCACCGCAGAGCCGCCGCACGGTCGGCGAGCTCCGGCCGGGGACCCACCTCAACGACGTCGACGGCGTCGTGGACGAGGCGACGCACGACGGTCGCCGCTGCCTGCGCGCCGACGTGCCAGCCGGCCCCGACGCACGTCTCGACCGTGTCGGCGAGCCGCTCGGGGCCGGCGGGCCAGTCGAGCAGGTCCGGCAGACCCGCGTTCACCGCGGCCGGCGCGAGCACGGCGTCGGACACGAGGTCCTCCAAGCGGCGGTCCGCGCAGCAGGCCGGGTCGCCCCAGCGGTGCAGGGCGAGCACGGCATCGAGGGCCGAGTCGCCCTGCCACTCCAGGCGCTGGAACGCCCGGCCCCGCGGGTCGAGGACGAGCGCGGCGTCCGCGTCGGCGACGACGACACCGAGGACCGCCGCGACCCGCGAACGGTCGGTCGCGTCGACCCCGCGGCGCAGCGGCCCGGTCCGGCTGCCCTCGCTCACCACCCGCTGTTCACCAGCCGTCCTCGACGCCGAGCCGCTCGTCCGGGTCGCCGTCCTCGTCCGTGATGCCGAGCAGGACCCGGGTGATCCGCTCGCCGCTCGCGAGGAGCTCCGACAGGGCTGCCCTGACGTGGTCGGCCGACACGAGCTCCAGGGGCGCGGTCTCCGTGAGGCTCTCGAGGACCGCTCGACGGATCAGCTCCTTGAGGAACGCGGCCGTCACCCCGTCCGTTCGTTCGACGACCTCGGCGACGTCGGCCTCTGCCAGGCGGAGGGGGACGCCCCGCGAGTAGAGCTCGAGGAGCCGGCGGCGGGCCTCGGCGTCCGGCAGACCGATCTCGACGGCCACGTCGACCCGACCCGGACGTGCGGCGAGCGCCGGCTCCAGCAGGTCCGCGCGGTTCGTCGTCAGCAGGAACAGCAGGTCGGCGTCCGCGGCGGCGCCGTCCATGGCGTCGAGCAGCTCGAAGAGCACCGGGTTCGCGCCGGGGCCGAAGCCGCGGTCCTCGGCCACGAGGTCGACGTCCTCGAGCACGACGACCGTCGGCTGCAGCTGCCGGGCCAGCCCGGCCACTGCTCCGATGAGGTGCATCGACCGGCCCGACAGCAGCAGGACGGTGCAGCCGGTCATGCGACCGACGACGTACCGCGTCGTGTGCGTCTTGCCGGTCCCTGGCGGGCCAAAGAGCAGCAGCCCGCGCTTGAGGTGCTGCCCGGCGGCGCGCAGGGAGTCGCGGTGGGCGGCGACGTCGACCGTATGCCGCTCGATGCGCTGCAGCACCGTCTCGGGGAGCACGACGTCGTCGCGCTCGGTGAGCGGCAGCTCGGCGAAGGCCAGCGCCAGCTCGCCGGAGTCGCTGGTCCCGAGCTCCAGCACGTGGCCCCGGAAGACGTTGTGGTGCGCACGCAGCCCGTCCAGCTCGGCGAGGACCGCCTGCGCGTCCGCCACCGCGAGGCCGGCGACCTCCAGGGAGAGGGTCGGCTCCTGGTGGGGGACGGGTCCACGGAGCATCAGGACGTAGTTGCCACGGTCGTCCTCGACGAGGACGAGTGCCGACTGCAGGCACGCGTGGGTGCGGCCCGGGCCGCTCGGCAGGTCGACGAGCGGTGGCGCCGACAGCCGCACCGGGGGCAGCCCCTCGCCGTCGAGGAGCTGCTGGAGGCCGATCGCCGCGTAGTGCGGCGGCACCGACACGCCGTGGACGACGGCGGCGCGACCGGTGCGCTGCATCCAGTCCTCCAGGGCGAGCTGGAGGTTGACGTGCTCGAAGGGCGGCAGGGCGCGCGTCACGACCGAGCGGTCGAGCCCGTGTGCACCGAGGTGCTCACCGACGAGCGACACCACGTGGCTCGCCCGTGCGCTGCCCCCACCGTGGACCCAGTCGAGGAAGCGGGTGAAGGCGACCGCGAACTCACGCGCCTCCTGCTCCGAGGCCGACATCGCTCTACCCCCCTTCCCGCTGCGGTGGTCGCCGCGGCAGCCATACGGTGGCACGAAACACGGGCGAAACCCGGGTCGGGTTGACTCCCGCCACCGGTGGCGAGGCACGAGGAGCGTCGATGCACCTGAGTCCGCACGAGCAGGAACGGCTGCTCGTCTCCTACGCCGCCGAGCTCGCGTGGCGCCGCCGCGGTCGCGGCCTGCTCCTCAACCACCCGGAAGCCGTCGCCGTCATCACGTCGGCGGTGCTCGAGGGCGCCCGCGACGGGCGCAGCGTCCAGGACCTCATGCAGACGGGCCGTGAGGTGCTCGCCCGCGACGACGTCATGCCGGGCGTCGCCGAGCTCGTCGGCGAGGTGCAGGTGGAGGCCACGTTCCCGGACGGGACCAAGCTCGTCACCGTCCACGACCCGATCGTGCTGGAGACGCGGCCGTGACCGGGCACGTCGTCCCGGGCGAGGTGTGGCCGGCCGAGGGGTCGCTCGAGCTCAACGAGGGCCGGCCCGTCACCGAGCTCGAGGTCGTCAACACCGGCGACCGGCCCGTGCAGGTCGGCAGCCACTTCCACCTCGCGCAGGCCAACGCGGCGCTCGCGATGGACCGCGACGCCGCGTACGGGCAACGCCTCGACGTGCCGGCCGGAACGTCCGTGCGGTTCGAGCCGGGCGTGCCGCAGACCGTGCGGGTGGTCCCGCTCGGCGGCGCGCGGTACGTCGGCGGACTGCAGGGGGACGCTCCCGGGCACCTGGACGGAGGCCCCGCCTGATGGACATCTCGCGCGAGCGCTACGCCCAGCTGTACGGGCCGACGACCGGCGACCGGGTCCGTCTCGCCGACACCGACCTCGTCCTCGAGGTGACGGACGACTGGTGCGGCGGGCCGGGGCGCGCCGGCGACGAGGCCGTCTTCGGCGGCGGCAAGGTCCTGCGGGAGTCGATGGGACAGGGGCGGGTGAGCCGCGCCGAGGGTGCGCCCGACACCGTCGTCACCGGCGCGGTCGTCCTCGACCACTGGGGCGTCGTCAAGGCCGACGTCGGCATCCGCGACGGCCGCATCGTCGCCCTCGGCAAGGCGGGCAACCCCGACACGATGCCGGGCGTTCACCCCGACCTCGTCGTGGGACCGAGCACCGAGGTCATCGCCGGGAACGGGCGCATCCTCACCGCGGGCGGCATCGACTGCCACGTCCACCTCATCTGCCCCCAGCTGGTGCCGGAGGCGCTCGGCAGCGGCATCACGACGATGGTCGGTGGCGGGACCGGCCCTGCGGAGGGGTCGAAGGCGACGACCGTCACCCCCGGGGCGTGGCACCTCGCGCGGGTGCTCGAGGCGATGGCCGACCAGCCCGTCAACGTCGCGCTGCTCGGCAAGGGCAACACCGTGAGCCACGAGGCGCTGTGGGAGCAGCTGCGCGGCGGGGCCGCCGGGTTCAAGCTCCACGAGGACTGGGGCACCACGCCCGCCGCCATCGACACCGCCCTCACGGTGGCCGACGCCGCCGGGGTCCAGGTGGCCCTGCACTCCGACACCCTCAACGAGGCCGGGTTCGTCGAGAGCACGCTCGCGGCGATCCGCGGCCGGGCCATCCACGCGTACCACACGGAGGGTGCGGGCGGCGGGCACGCGCCCGACATCATGACCGTCGCCGGGTACCCGAACGTGCTGCCGAGCTCGACGAACCCGACCCGCCCGCACACCGTCAACACCCTCGCCGAGCACCTCGACATGCTCATGGTCTGCCACCACCTCGACCCGTCGATCCCGGAGGACCTCGCGTTCGCCGAGTCCCGTATCCGGCCCTCGACGATCGCGGCGGAGGACCTGCTCCACGACATCGGTGCGATCTCGATGATCGGTTCCGACGCCCAGGCGATGGGCCGGGTCGGGGAGGTCGTCCTGCGGACGTGGCAGACAGCACACGTCATGAAGCGCCGCCGTGGCGCCCTGCCGGGCGACCCCACCGGCGGGCCCGGCGGGGGCCACGACAACCTGCGCGCCCGTCGCTACGTCGCGAAGTACACGATCTGCCCGGCGATCGCCCACGGCCTCGAGGCGGAGGTCGGCTCGGTCGAGGTCGGCAAGCGCGCCGACCTCGTCCTGTGGGAGCCGGCGTTCTTCGGGGTGCGCCCGCACGCGGTCCTGCTCGGCGGCATGATCGCGTGGGCGCAGATGGGCGACGCCAACGCGTCCATCCCGACGCCGCAGCCGGTGCTGCCGCGGCCGATGTTCGGCGCCCTGCCGCGCGCCGCGGAACGCGCGGGCATCCACTTCGTGTCGACAACGGCGCTCGAGGACGGGCTCGCGGACCGGCTCCGGCTCGAGCGTCGGCTCGTCGCGACGGCGGACGTGCGCCGGCGGGGCAAGGCGGACATGCCGCTCAACGACGCGTCCCCGACCATCCAGGTCGAGCCCGACACCTTCACGGTCACCGTCGACGGGCAGGTGTGGGAGGAGGAGCCCGCGACCGAGCTGCCGATGGCGCAGCGGTACTTCCTGTTCTGATGGTCGTGCCCGGATGACGACACGATGACGAGCGCGCTCGCCCTGCTGCTGGGCGACGGGCGGCTGCCGACCGGCGGGCACGTCCACTCCGGCGGGCTCGAGCAGGCGCGGTCCGACGGCCGGCTCACCGGCCTCGCGGACCTGGAGGGCTGGCTGCGGCGGCGGCTCCGGACGAGCGCGGCCGTGGCCGCCGGGGTCGCCGCGGCCGCCTGCGTGGCACCTCACCGGTACGCGGACCTCGACGCCGAGACCGACGCGCGCACCCCGTCCCCGGCGCAGCGGGAGGCGTCCCGCTCGCAGGGCCGGGGGCTGCTGCGGCTGGCCGCCGCGACCTGGCCGGACACCGGACCACCCGGCGGGTGGTCGGCGCTCGGTCGGCGCCCGCACCACGCGGTCGCTCTCGGCGTCGCGGCGGCCGCGGCGGGACTGGGACCCACGGACGCGGCCGCGGCCGCGGTCTACCTGGCCGTGTCGGGTCCGGCGGGGGCCGCGCAGCGGCTCCTCGCCCTCGACCCGGTCGCAGTCGCCGCGCTGACCGCCCGGCTGGCGGCGGAGATGGACGGCGTCGTCGCGACCGCCGTCGCGGCCGCCGCCGGGCCGCTGCACGACCTGCCGTCCCCGTCCGACCCGCTCCTCGACGTCCTCGCCGAGCGCCACGCCGCCGCCCCCGACCGGCTGTTCGCCTCGTGACCCCGCCCGCCCGTCCCGTCGACAGGAACGCAGACATGAGGAGGACCTGTGTCCGGTGACCACAGCCACGACCCGCACGAGCACCTGACCCACGACGGGCCGGTGCGCATCGGCATCGGCGGGCCCGTCGGCTCCGGCAAGACCGCGCTCGTCGCGGCGCTGTGCCGCACCCTCGGGCAGGAGCTGTCGCTCGCGGTCGTGACGAACGACATCTACACGACCGAGGACGCCGACTTCCTGCGCCGCAACGCCGTCCTGCCCGACGAGCGCATCGCCGCGGTCCGCACGGGGTGCTGTCCGCACACGGCGATCCGTGACGACATCACCGCGAACCTCGACGCCGTCGAGGACCTCGTCGCGACCGTGCCGGGGCTCGACCTCGTGCTCGTCGAGTCCGGTGGGGACAACCTCACCGCGTCCTTCAGCGCGGGGCTCGTCGACCGGCAGGTCTTCGTCGTCGACGTCGCCGGCGGCGACAAGGTGCCCCGCAAGGGCGGTCCCGGCGTCACGCTGTCGGACCTGCTCGTCGTCAACAAGACCGACCTCGCCCCGCTCGTCGGCGCGAGCCTCGACGTCATGCGCGACGACGCCGCCAGGGTGCGCGAGGACCGCCCGACGCTGCTGATCTCGCTGCGGGAGAACCCGAGCGGTGGGCCGGTCGCGGACTGGGTGCGCGGCCTCGTCGCCGAGCTGCGCGCGACCGGGCAGCGGGCCGGCCACGCGGACGGGCTCGTCGACTGAGGACCACCGTCGACGTCGTCGCCGTCGCCCGCGGCGGGGTGACCGACCTGCAGCGGGTGGCGGTGACCGGGCCCGCGCTCGCCGTCCGGCGCACCGGCCCCGCGCGGCTGCACCTCGTCGGCACGGCCGCGGGGCCCATGGGCGGGGACGAGGTGCGCCTCCGCGTCCGAGTCGGTCCCGGTGCGGTCCTCGACGTCGCCGCCGTCGCCGCGAGCGTCGTCCTCGCCTCGCGCCACGAGGCGCGCTCCCGTGTGCACGCGGAGTGCGACGTCGACGACGGCGGGCTGCTGCGCTGCGCCCTCCCGCCGGTGGTCGTCACGGCCGCGGCCGAGCACGAGACGACCACCCTCGTGCGCCTGGTGGGCGACGCGCACGTCGTGCTCACCGAGCACGTCGTCCGCGGTCGGCACGGCGAGCCGGGCGGCTGGTGGCGGGGCCGGCTCGACGTCACGCGGGACGACCGGCCCGTGCTGCGGCAGACGACGACGCTCGGCGGCGACGACCCGCGGGCGCTCGTCACGGTCCTCGACACCGCGGACGGCTCGCCGGCGGCGGCGGGCGAGGGGCACGCGGTCATGCCGCTCGCCACTGGCGGGACGCTGACCGTCAGCGTGCGGTGACCGGCCGGAGATCGTCCGATGAGTTCCGGCCGCGTGCCCGGTCTCCCCCTCGGCACCCACCGACGAGCAGGAGGACACCATGTCGACGCGTCCCATCGAGAAGCAGATCGACGTCGAGGCACCGCGGGAGCGGGTGTGGGAGGTCCTCACCGCTGACGCCACGTACCGGCAGTGGACCGCGGAGTTCGCGGAGGGGTCCTTCGCGGAGACCGACTGGCAGGAGGGCAGCAGCGTCCGGTTCCTCGGCCCCGAGGGGACCGGCCTGGTCGGCCGCATCGCCGCGAGCCGTCGACCGGAGCTCCTCGACGTCGAGTACACCGGTGTCGTGTCCGGCGGTGGCGACGACACCGAGAGCGAGGAAGCGCGGCTGTGGTCGGGGACCCACGAGACGTACCGCCTCGCCGACGCCGGCGGCGGCACGCACCTCATGATCTCCGCCCCGATGGAGGACGCCTACTACGACGACATGGTCGCGGCGTGGGAGCGTGCGCTGGCGAGGGTGAAGGAGCTGGCCGAGGCCCGGTGACGGGCGGCCGTCGCACCGACGGACCGCGCCCAGGGGGTCATCGCAGCAGCTCGAGGTCCCGTCGGACGTACCGCAGGTGGGCCCACTCCTCCTCGAGGACGACGCGGACGCAGTCACCGACGGTGGGACGCCAGCCGTCGCCGCCCCACGGGTCCGTGCGCTCCTCCGCGAGCTGCTCGTCCGTGACCGTGCCGAGGAAGTCGGTCACCATCCGCTGTCGCTCGGCGCGCACGGCGAGGACCTCCGCGTAGCCGGGCGGGTCGGCGCGGAAGGGCGACATGTCGACGCCGCTCTCCTCGGCACCGGTGAAGAGCAGGCCGATCTCGTGGAACGGCTGCTCGATGCCCTGGACCGCACCGCGGAGCCAGGCGTCGGTGGCGAGCACGAGGTGCCGGAGGGTCTGCGCGAGGGACCACTCGTCCGCCACGTGGGCGTCGACGAGCTCCGGCGGCGTGCACTCGACGGTCGTCCGCCACGCGGACCGCACCGCGACCCACGCCTCGCGCAGGCCCTCGGGCGTCCGCGCCGTCTGCAGCTCGCGGCCCGGGAACCGCCGGTTGAGCTCCGCGTCCACCAGGGGCACGACGTCGACCCCGTTGACGACGAGGCTGCCGAGGAACAGGTCGTGGCTGTCGATGTCGAGCCCGGCCACGTCGACGCTCCGCATCGTGACGTCGCTGACGTCGGAGAAGCGGAGGGTCGCTCCTCGGAAGCTCGACCGCACGAACGTCGCGCCCCGGAAGTCGCTCCTCATGTGGTCGGTCATCGCTGCGTCCTCGGGGCCGCGGCGGGTGCGCCGTCACCGTCGAGCTCGCCCCACACGCGGAAGCGGTTGACGCCCCCGTCGGGGTGGATGTCGAGGCGGACGTGCGTGACGACCGGCGGCTCCGCGAGGACGTCGCGGACCCGGAACCGGTGGACCGTATCGGGCAGCAGCGCGGTCAGCGGGACCAGGTCGACCCAGGTCCCGTCGTCCGTCGGGAGCTCCGCGCCGGCGTCGACCCGCACCCCGCGCACCCGCGCGGCGCCCGGTGCGTTGCCGAGGTAGTGGGTCGTGTCGACGTCGAGGACGCGCGGCCGGCCGGGCGCTCCCAGGGCGACGACGACCCACTCGTTGCCCGGGACGCGCCGGCGGGCGGTCTCCCAGCCCTCCCCGATCGTCGCGCCCGTGCCGGGGCGCAGCAGGTTGCCGGGCGAGGCGTAGAAGCGGTCCGAGGCGTCGACGACGTGTCCCCCGTTGACGGCGGCGGCGAGGTCGACGGTGCCCTCGAGGAAGCGGGGGTCGGGGCGGACCTCCCCGAGCACCCGCAGCCGGGCGACACCGCCGTCGGGGTAGATGCGCAGCCGCACGTGCGTCCACGCCTGCTCGCCGGCACCCGGGTCGACGTCGAAGCGGTTCTCGGTGTCCCCGGCGAGGCGGCTACGGGGCACGAGCGTCGTCCACGTCATCGCCTCGAGCGCCGCGACGTCGGCGTGCCCGTCGACGCGCACCGCCTCCACCGAGGCCTCCGCCGGGTAGTTGCCGGTGAAGTGGGCGGTGTCGACGACGACGCAGCGCACGACGCCGTGCGCGGCGAGCCGGACGAGGGCGGTGTCGTGCTCGTCGGCCCCCGGCACGGCACCGAGGCGACCACGGCGGCGGCGGGTCTCCCAGCCGTCGTAGACCTTGCCGTCGGGACCGAAGCTCGCCGGGTCCCACGACGCCGGACGGTCGGTGTTGAGGTTGCGACGGTCGGCGAACAGCTCGTCGTTCGCCGCGACCACGCGCCCACCGAGGGCCCGGGAGGCGAGGTCGACGAGGTCCTCGAGGTGGGTGGGCGAGCTCGTCATGCGTCTCCTCGGGTGAGCAGCCGGCCCCGGGCGGGCCCGGCGGGGTCGAGCGTCCGGCCCGCGAGCCACACGGCCCGGACGGCGCCGGTGAGCGTCGCGCCGGCGTACGGCGTGACGGGGTTGCGGTGGTGCAGCCGTTCCGGGTCGACGACGACCCGGGCGTCGGGGTCGAACGCGACGAGGTCGGCGGCCGCACCGACGCGTATGCGTCCCTTGCGGCGGAGGCCGGCCACGCGGGCGGGGCCGGCCGCCGTCCACGCGACGACGTCGGCGAGGTCGTGTCCGCGGGCGCGGGCCGCCGTCCACACGAGCGGCAGCGTCAGCTGCAGGGACGAGATCCCGCCCCAGGCGGCGCCGAAGTCGCCGGTGTCGAGGGCCTTGAGGTCGGCGGTCGAGGGGCTGTGGTCGCTGACGACGGCGTCGACGACACCGTCGGCGAGCGCCTGCCACAGCGCGTCGGCGTTCGCGGCGTCGCGGATGGGCGGGCAGCACTTGAACGGGGTCGCGCCGTCCGGGACGCCCGCGGCGTCGAGGACGAGGTAGTGCGGGCACGTCTCGACCGTCACCGGCACCCCCGCGGCACGGGCCTGGGCGAGCAGCGGCAGCGCCTCGGCGCTCGACAGGTGGAGGACGTGGACGCGTGCGCCCGTCCGCTCGGCCAGCAGCAGGAGGCGCTCGACGGCGCGGACCTCGGCCTCGTCGGGCCGTGAGGCGAGGAAGTCGGCGTAGCGGCGCCCGGTGACAGGCGGTGCGTCGGCGAGCGCGTCGGGGTCCTCGGCGTGGACGACGAGGAGCGCGTCGAGCGCCGCGACCTGCTCGAGGACGGCGCGCAGCTGCGGGTCGTCGAGGTGCCCGAACTCCGGCACCCCGGACGGCACGAGGAACGCCTTGAACCCGAGGACGCCGGCGTCGTGCAGCGGCGCGAGGTCGGCGAGGTTGTCCGGCACCGCCCCGCCCCAGAAGGCGACGTCGACGTGGACCTGCCCGGTCGCCGCGGCCTGCTTCGCGCGCAGGTGCGCGACCGTCGTGGTCGGGGGGACCGAGTTGAGGGGCATGTCGACGAGGGTCGTGATGCCCCCGGCGGCCGCGGCGCGGGTCGCGGTCGCGAAGCCCTCCCACTCGGTGCGGCCCGGCTCGTTGACGTGGACGTGGCTGTCGACGAGCCCGGGCAGGAGCACCTGGTCGTCCGGCACGTCGACGACGACCGCAGCGGCCGGCGCGTCGGACCCGGGGTCGGCGACGAGCACGATGGTGCCGTCGCGTACCCCCACCACCGCGGGCGCCAGCCGTGGCCCGTCGCCGTCGTCGACGACGGCGCGCGCCGCCCGGACGAGGAGGTCGAGGTCGCTCACGGCGTCCGGCCCGCGAAGTCCAGCAGCGTCGCGTCGTCGAGGCCCGTCGCGACGCGCACCTCGTCGCCGTCGAGCGCTCCGTCGTCGATGCCCCGCAGCAGCGCCCCGGCGAGGGCCCGGGCGGTGGCGGGCTCGTCGAGGGTGCCGGCCGCGGCACCGGCGGCGTAGGCGCGCAGCCGCGCGGCGGTGGCGGCGAGCTCCGCCCGGGCGAGGGCGACGGTGACGGCGTACCGGGTGACGAGCTGGCCCGGATGGAGGTCCCAGCCCTGCCGCAGCGCTCGGGCGTGCGCGCGGCGGACGAGGCGCCCGTGGAGGACGAGCGCGTCCCGCACCTGCTCGGGTGTCCCCACGGGCAGCACGTTCGTCGACCCGTCGCTCACGCGCACCCCGGTCTGCGCAGCGGCCAGCTGCATGACGGCCTTGGCGTGGTCGGCGAGCGGGTGGTCGAGGGACTGGTCGGCCGGCCCCACGCCGAGGGCGGCGCTGAAGTCGTACGTGCCGTAGTGGAGGCCCTCGACGCGCCCGGCCCCGGCGTGGACCAGGCGCGCGACCGTCGCCGAACCGTCGGCGGCGACCACGGCCTGCGGCAGCTCGACCTGCAGCTCGAGCCTCAGCGCTCCCGCCGGCAGACCGTGCGCGACCTCGAGCCGCTCGACCACGAGGACGGCGGCCTCCACGTGGGCGGGCGACGCCACCTTGGGCCACGTCACGACCGTCCGGTGCGGCAGCCCGCCGGTGTCGGCGGCGGCGCCGACGAGCCGGTCGAGGCTGCGGAGAGCCCGGGCCCGGGTCGCCGGCTGCAGGCCCTTGACCCGCACCCCGGCGACGAACGGCGCACCCGCGTCGTCCCGCCAGGCTGCGAGCGTCCGACCGGCGGCCGCCGCGTGGGCGTCCTCCTCGGCGTCCGGCCGCAGGCCGTAGCCGTCCTCCAGGTCGATCCGAAGGTCCTGGACGGGACGCTCCCGGAGGACGCGACGGACGCGGGTCAGCACCTCCTCCGCGTCAGCCGGCGCGAGCGGGACCCCGATGTCGGCGAGCAGGCGCGCGAGCGCGTCGACGTCGCCGGCGTTCGCGTCGAGGACCGCGCGCGCTTCGGCGCCCCACAGAGAGGGGGTGGTGCGGTCGGCCCGGTCCGCCGACACGTAGCACGTGTGGACCGGCTGCCGGGTCGTCGCGTCCCCCGGGTACGCGCGGGCCGTCGCGGCGTCGTCGTCGGCGAGGAGCGCGTCGACCTCCGCCAGCAGGTCGCGGGCTGCCCCGCTCACACGAACCCGGGGACGCTGTCCCAGGCCCGCCCTGCGGGCGGGGCGTCGTCACGCAGGACGCTGCCCTCGATGAGGCCGTAGGGCCGGTCGGCGGCGACGAAGACCTCGTTCGGGTTGTCGAGACCGAACGGCGACAGGTCGACGACGAAGTGGTGCTTGTTCGGCATCGACAGGCGCACCTCGGCGACGTCCGGGTGCTGCTCGAGGACGGCCTCGCCCATGGCGTAGAGCGTCTGCTGGAGGGCGAGGGAGTGCAGGGAGGCGAACGCCTCGAGGAGGGTCGTGCGGATCGCCGCGTGCGCCGCGCCGAAGTCGTCGGCAGCGGCGAGGACCGGGGAGGAGTAGCGCCAGCGCGCCGTGACGGCGGTCGCGAGGACGCGGTCGGTCGTCTCGGCGAGCGTCGTGTACCCGTCGCGGGGGAAGCCGTGGAACTCCGACCCGGTCGACTTCAGGACGACGAGGTCACGCAGCCCCGACACGACCCAGGCGTCGTCGCCGTCGACCGTCACGACGCTCGTGCGCACCTCCCCGCCGGGGCGGCGGAACGCGTGGTCGTGGTCGGTGCCGTCGACGCGGATCCGCTCCCACGCGTGCTGCTCGACCTCGACCCGGGCTCCCGTGACCGCCTCCTGGGCGTCGACGAAGTGCCGGGCGAGCCGCATCGCGAAGTCCTCGACGTGACCCACGCCGAAGCGCCGGGCGAAAGCGTAGACGGTGTTCTTCTGCGTGTCCGTCGGCAGGACGGCGGCGTTGTCGCCCCGCAGGTGGGTGCCGGAGAACTCCCCGCGCAGCTGCGTGGTGACGGTGAGGTCGGTGAGCGCGTGGCGGGGTGTCGAGCGGTCGACGTGGACGAGGCGCACCTCCGCCTTGCCGTACTGGTTCGCTCCGAGGACGACGGCCATGCTCAGCTCCCCCGGTAGGTGGAGTAGGCGAAGGGCGACAGCAGCAGCGGGACGTGGTGGTGGGCCCGGGCGGGGTCGGCGAGCTCGACGGTGACGACGACCTCGGGGAAGAAGGTTGCGCGCCCCTGCGCCGCGAACCACGGGCCGGTCGCGAAGGTCAGCCGGTAGGTCCCGACGACGGTCGAGGCGAGGCCGAGGTCCCGGCAGCGCCCGTCGTCGTCGGTGGTCGCGGCGCCGACCGTCCGCCACGTGCCGTCGTCGAGGCGATGGAGGGTGACGTCGACACCGGCGGCCGGGGTGCCGGTGGCGGCGTCGAGGACGTGGGTGGTGAACGCGGTCACGCGGGCTCCTCCACGAGGGGACGCAGGCGGAGGACGGCGATCTCGCCGAGCTGCTCGCGCACGACGACGTCCTCCAGCGAGCGATCGTGGCCGAGCCGCTGCCGGGCGAGGGCGAGCAGGTCGGAGGTGGACCGGCCCGCGGCGCGGACGAGGAAGACCCGGTCGAAGCGCTCCTCGTACGCACGGACGGTCTCCCGCAGCCGCGCCGCGAGCGGGTCGTCGTCGCTCACGCCCGACTGCTCGCGGCGGGAGTGGGCCGCCTCGACGCCGTCGCCCTGCGGGCGGTCGCCGATGCGCGGGTGGGCGGCGAGCGCCTGGTCGAGCGCGTCGTCGTCGAGGTCCCTCGCGGCGCGCAGCGCCGCCTCCTCCAGCGCCGTCCGGGTCGGGTACGGGGCGCCGCCGAGCAGGGCGTCGGCCCAGGCGTCGGACCGCAGGCACGTGAGCAGGGCGTCGCGCGGGGGCAGCGCCACGGTGTCGGACCGGACCTCGCTCATCGCGGCAGTATCGCGATGCGTCACCCGTGGCGGAACCCGGAGCCGGGTCACACCCTGACGACGTCGACGCCGCCGATCTCGACGAGAGGCCGGAAGTCGTCGTCCTGCGTCACGACGGGGACGTCGTTCGCGACGGCGATCGCCGCGATCCACAGGTCGTTGACGTTCATCCGGTGTCCGGCGTCGCGGAGTCGCACCCTCAGCTCGGCCCAGACGTGCGCCGCACGGAGGTCGACGGGGAGGACCTCGGCGTCCATCACCACCTGCAGGGTGTCGAGCCGTCGGGAACGTGACGTGGCGTCAGGTGCGGCGAGGACCCCGGCCTGCAGCTCGGCGACGGTGACGACGCTGACGAGGCTCTCCTCCGGCAGCCGGTCGCGGTCGACCGCCCGGCCGAGCTCTCCGGAGATCCACACGCTCGTGTCGACGAGGGCCCGGGCGGGTCGGCCGTCACCCGAGGTCGTCGAGCTCATCGGTCGTCCCCTCGGAGATCCATGCGATGTCCGCAGCGAGGCCCGGATCGGGGCGCTGCCGGTCGAGGAGCGCGACGAGGTCGGCGCGGGGGACGGCGGGCCGGCGGTGCGCCACCACCCGACGGAGCTCCGCGACCGGTCGACCGTGCACGGTCACCGTGTAGACCTCGCCCCGCTCGACCCGCTCCAGGACGGACGCCGTGTGGTTGCGCAGCTCGCGGGACGCGATCGTCGGCATGTGCGCGACCGTAGCACACTGCGCACACCCTGTCCGCGCCGGCTGTCCTGACCTCGTGAGGGGTCGGCTGGGTACCCTGCGTCATGGCTGTCGTCCCCACCACGGCACCGCTCGTCGTGCCCGGGACCTCCCCGACCACGACCCTCCTGGCGGCTCTGCGCGCCGCTGGCCGGGTCGGCACCAAGGAGGGCTGCGGCGACGGGGACTGCGGCGCGTGCACGGTGGCGGTCCGCGAGCCCGGCGGGGCGTGGAGCGCGGTCACCAGCTGCCTCGTGCCCGTCGGCGCGGTCGCCGGCCGGGAGGTGCTGACCGTCGAGGACGTCGCCGCGCCCGACGGCACCCTGCACCCGGTGCAGCAGGCGCTCGTCGACGCCGCGGGCTCGCAGTGCGGGTACTGCACCCCCGGGTTCGTCATGAGCATGGTCGCGGGCTTCCACGACCCTGCCTGCGCCGGCCCGGAGGGCCTCCCCGACGACGTGGTCGAGGGCAACCTCTGCCGCTGCACGGGCTACGCCCCCATCCGTCGCGCGTGCCGGGCGCTGTCGGGCGCCTCCGCCGAACCCCCCGTCGGGGGCGTCGTCGCCGGCGCCCGCGGCGCCGCGGTCGAGGCCGCCGGACGCACGTACCACCGGCCGACGACGCTCGCCGACGCGCTCCGGCTCCTCGAGGAGCACCCCGACGCCACCGTCCTCGCCGGTGCCACCGACCTCGGGATCGAGCTGTCGCACCACCGCCTCGACCCCCGCGTCACCGTCGCGCTGGAGGACGTCGCCGAGCTCCACCACCTCGCCGTCACGCCGACCCACCTCGAGATCGGCGCCGGCGTCAGCCTCACCCGCCTCGAGCGCGAGGCGGCAGGGCACCTGCCGGCCCTCGACGAGATGCTCCGCTGGTTTGCGGCGCGCCAGGTCCGCAACCGGGCGACGCTCGGCGGGAACCTCGGCACCGCCTCCCCCATCGGCGACCTCCCGCCGGTCCTCCTCGCGCTCGACGCCGAGCTCGTCCTCGCCGACCTCGACGGGGAGCGCGCGGTGCCCGTCGAGGACTTCTTCACCGGGTACCGCGAGACGGTCCTGCGGCCTGGCGAGCTGATCCGCCTCGTGCGGGTCCCGCTCGCGCGGAGCGACGGCACGACGCGACGGCTCACCTGGTCGTACAAGGTCGGCAAGCGCGGCGCGGACGACATCAGCGTCGTCGCGTTCGCCGCGACCCTCGACCTCGACGCCGACGGCTGCGTCCGGCACGCCCGGCTCGCGTACGGCGGGGTCGCCGTCACGCCCGTCCGGGCGCACGAGGTGGAGGCGTCGCTGCTCGGGCGCCGGCTCGACCCCGCGACGGTCGCCGACACCTCGGCGCGGCTGCAGGCGTGGGTGAAGCCGCTCGACGACCACCGTGCGAGCGCGGCCTACCGCCGCCGGCTCGTCGGGTCGCTGTTCGAGAAGCTCGTCGCGGAGCACGCCGGGCCCGGCACCGGGGGCCGCGCGGACGCCGGGGACGCGGCGTGACCGGGCCCGCGCGAGCGCACGAGTCCGCCGTCGCCCACGTCACCGGCCGGGCCGTCTACACCGACGACCAGCACCCGCCGACCGGGCAGCTGAGCGCCCGTCCGGTCCTGTCGCCCCACGCGCACGCCCGCATCGTCGCCGTCGACACCACCGAGGCGCTGGCCGTGCCCGGCGTCGTCGTCGTCCTCGGCCCCGAGCACGTGCCCGGCGTCAACGACTGCACGGGCCACGCCGCCGACGAGGAGCTGCTGCCGACCGACGAGGTGCACCACGTCGGGCACGCCGTGCGGTGGGTCGTCGCCGAGACCGACGAGGCCGCCCGGCGCGGGGCGGCCGCCGTCCGCGTCGGGTACGAGCCGCTACCGGCCGTCCTCGACGTCGACGAGGCGGTCGCGACCGGCAGCGTCCACGCGCCGCCCGCCCGCATCGAGCGCGGCACCCCGGACGACGTCCTCGACGCGCCCGGGCCCGGCGTGCACGTGCTCGCCGGGGAGGTGCGCACCGGGGCGCAGGACCACTTCTACCTCGAGACGCACGCCGCGTGGGCGCACGTCGACGCCGAGGGCCACGTCGCCTGCACGGTGTCGACCCAGCACCCGAGCGAGACGCAGCTCGTCGTGGCGAAGGTCCTCGGCGTGCCGCGCAGCCAGGTCGTCGTCACGTGCCTGCGGATGGGCGGCGGGTTCGGCGGCAAGGAGTCCCAGTGCCACCCGTTCGCCGCGCTCGCCGCGCTCGCCGCACTCGTCACCGGCCGGCCCGTGCGGGTCCGCCTCGACCGCGGCACGGACATGGTGATGACGGGCAAGCGGCACCCGTTCCTCGCCCGCTACCGGGTCGCGTGCGACGACGACGGGCGGCTCCTCGCGCTCGACGCGCGGCTCGTGAGCGACGGCGGCTGGTCGATGGACCTCTCCCTGCCCGTGACGAGCCGGGCGATGTTCCACGTCGACAACGCCTACGCCGTCCCGCACCTGCGTGTCACGGGGCAGGTCGCGCGGACGAACCACGTCTCCCACACCGCGTTCCGCGGGTTCGGCGGCCCGCAGGGGATGCTCGTCGCGGAGGAGGTCGTCGACCGGGTCGCCCGGCACCTCGGCCTGCTGCCGGAGGTCGTCCGCGAACGGAACCTCTACCGCGGCCCGGAGGACGGCGGCGACATCGAGCGCAGCACGACGCACTACGGGCAGCGGGTGCTCCACAACCGGCAGCCGCGGATCTGGTCGGAGCTGTCGACCCGCGCGGGGCTCGCCGGGCGCCGCGCCGAGGTCGCACGGGCCAACTCCGGGGGCGGCGCGAGCCGGCGGGGTCTGGCGATCACGCCGGTGAAGTTCGGGATCTCCTTCACGAAGTCGCAGTACAACCAGGCGGGCGCGCTCGTCCTCGTCTACGTCGACGGCAGCGTCCAGCTCAACCACGGCGGCACCGAGATGGGCCAGGGGCTCCACGCGAAGATGCTCCACGTCGCGGCCACCACGCTCGGCGTGCGACCCGAGCGGATCCGCGCGATGCCGACGGCGACGGACAAGGTGCCGAACACGTCGGCGACGGCCGCGAGCAGCGGCGCGGACCTCAACGGGCAGGCGGTGCTCGCCGCGTGCTCGACGGTGCGGGACCGGCTCGCCGTCGTCGCCGCCCGGCTTCTCGGCCGCGACGCGCCGGAGGACCTCGTCTTCGCCGACGAGCACGTGTTCCCCGCCAACGACCCCGGGCACAGGGTCGTCTTCGACGACGTCGTGGCCGCCGCATACGACGAGCGCGTGTCCCTGTCCGCGACCGGCTACTACCGCACCCCGAACCTCACGTGGGACCCCGGGGCCGGGCGCGGCACCCCGTTCCACTACTTCGCCTTCGGCGCCGCCCTCACGGAGGTCGAGGTCGACGGGTTCACCGGCACGTACCGCGTCCGCGCGGTCGACGTGCTCCACGACGTCGGCGACTCCCTCAACCCGCTCGTCGACCGGGGCCAGGTCGAGGGAGGGTTCGTCCAGGGCATGGGGTGGCTGACGACCGAGGAGTGCGTGTGGTCGCCCGACGGCCGGTTCCTCACCGCGGCCCCGTCGACGTACACGATCCCGACCATCGCGGAGGTGCCGGAGCACTTCGAGGTCCACCTGCTCGCGGACGCCCCGCAGGAGCGGACCGTGCTCGGCAGCAAGGCCGTCGGCGAGCCGCCGTTCATGCTCGCCCTGTCCGTCCGGGAGGCGCTGCGCGACGCCGTCGCCGCGTTCGGTCCCGCCGGCCCCGGTCAGCAGGTCGCGCTCGCCGTGCCGGCGACGCCGGAGGCGGTGCTCGCGGCGGTCGACGCCGTGCGGGGACGGGCGGGCAGCGCGCCGGCGGCGGCGCCGGACCGCCCGTTCGCCCAGCAGTGAGCCCATGGCCCGCACCGGCTGGGAGACCGTCGCGACGTGGACGGGCGAGGGGCGACCGTTCGTCGTCGTCACCGTCGCGCAGGTACGCGGTCACGCGCCGCGGGGACCCGGCAGCAAGATGTGCGTGCGGTCCGACGCGGAGAGCGGGTCGGCGGAGGTGGCGGGCAGCGTCGGGGGCGGGAGCCTCGAGCGGACCGCCGTCCTCACCGCGACCCGCATGCTCACCGAGGGCGCCCGCGACCCCGTGCTCCACGTCGCCCGGCTCGACCGGGCGACCACCCCGCACGGGGTGCAGTGCTGCGGCGGGGAGGTGACCCTCCTGCTCGAGCCCGTCCGTCCCGCCCGCCCCGTCGTCGCGGTGTTCGGCGCCGGTCACGTCGGCCGGGCGCTCGTCCACGTCCTGGAGCTTCTGCCGCTCGACGTCCGGGTCGCCGACTCCCGCCCCGACGAGCTCGCCCTCGTGGAGACCGGGGACGACCACGTCGCCGACATCGAGTGCGTCCCCGCCCCGGTACCCGAGGCGGTCGCCCGCGAACTGCCCGCCGGGGCGCACGTCTTCGTCATGACCCACGACCACCACGAGGACCTCGCCGTCCTCGACACGTGCCTGCGCCGCGACGACCTCGGCCTCCTCGGGGTCATCGGGAGCGAGTCGAAGTGGCGGACGTTCCGGCACGAGCTGCGTGCCCTCGGCCACGACGACGGCGCCCTCACCCGCGTGACGAGCCCCATCGGCATCCCCGGGGTGCCCGGAAAGAGCCCCGCCGCCATCGCCGTCGCGACCGCCGCCCAGCTGCTCACCGTGCTCGACCTCCCGGAGAGCATGACCTGACCCCCGCCTCCCATGTCTGCGGGTGCCAGACCACGACCAGTTGTCTGCGTTTGTGTCGACATCCGTGCCGGATGTCGACGTTCTTGTCGCAAGGGCGGGCGCAGGTGTCTGCGTTCCTGTCGACATCCGTGCCGGATGTCGACGTTTGTGTCGGGAAGGGTGGGGAGGGGCGGGACGGGAGCGGGCCGGTCAGGGACCGGGGCGCCGACCGAGGCCGACGAGGGCGTCCTCCGTCCCGTACAGGAGCACCTCGTCCCCGGCTCGTAGGTGGGCGTCGCCCGCGGGTGCGCCGTCCCAGCGACCGTCCGCGTGCTCGATGCCGAGCACCGTGACCCCGTCGTCGGTGAGGCCGAGCTCGTCCAGCGGGCGCGAGGCCAGCCGGTCGCCCTCGCCGACCCGCACCCGGGAGATCCGCCAGGGACCGCGCAGGTGCAGCAGGGCCGTGTAGTCGCGGACCTCCAGGTCGGTCCAGCGGCGCAGCACGCGGCGGATGAGGCGCTCGAGGAGACGGTCGACAGGATCGGTCTGCGCCACCCACAGCAGCACGAGCAGCGACCCGAGGAGCACGCCGACCCGCAGGAGCCCGCCGGCGGCGGTGTCGACCCCCGCGAAGCCGAGCACGACCGCCCCGACCGCCGACACCGCGCCGGCGCCGCCGAGCAGCATCAGCACCATGACGATCCGACGGCGGGCCGGGTGCGTCACGACGGCCTCGGCCTCGCCGGTCGTGAAGCCGGTGCCCGTCAGCGCGGAACGGGCCTGGAACCGGGCGGCGTCCGGCGACATGCCGGTGAGGACGAACGCGATGGTCGCGACGCGTGTGATGACGAGGCCGAGCACGGCGACGACGACGACGAGGAGGACGGCAGTCACAGGGGCTCCTTCCGCCGGGGCTGCTCCCCGGTCTCCCTACCGCAGTACCCGCGCCTCCGCGGCGGACGCCGACCCGCCGGCGGCTGCGACCTCGACGACCCCGTCGAGCAGGCCGACGTCGACGAGCCGGGCGAGGTCCGACGTCCGGTGCGTCACCAGCACGACGGTGCGACCGCCGGCGGCCGCGAGGACGTCACGCACGAGCGCGTCGGCGGTGGCGGGGTCGAGCCCGGCGGTCGGCTCGTCGAGCACGAGGACGGGACGGTCGGCGAGCAGCGCGCGGGCGAGCGCGAGGCGCTGCCGCTGCCCCCCGGACACGGCCGCGCCGCGCTCGCCCACCCACGTGCCGAGCCCGTCGGGCAGGCTCTCGACCCAGTCGCCGAGCCGGGCGGCTCGCAGGGCCCCGACCAGCGCCGGGTCGTCGGCGTCCGGCGCCGCGAGGCGCAGGTTCTCCCGCACCGTCGAGGCGAACACGTGCGCGTCCTGGCCGACGAGCCCGAGGAGCGAGCGGACGTCGTCCGCGGCCAGCTCCCGGACGTCGACACCGTCGACCCGGTACCGCCCGCCCGTCGGCTCGAGGAAACGGGCGAGCACCGCGACGAGCGTCGACTTGCCGGCCCCGCTGGCGCCGACGACTGCGAGCCGTCGCCCCGGCGGGAGGTCGAGGTCGACGTCCCGGACCACGTCCCCGCCCCCGGGCCACGCGGCCGACACGGCCTCCAGCCGCAGGTGCGGGACCCGGCCGACGACCAGGGCACGCGGGGCGGGCGGGTCGACGACCGGCACCGGGGTCTCGACGATCTCGAGGAGCCGGGCCCCGGAGCGACGCACCCGCTGCCACGCCGACAGGGCAGGCGGCAGGAGCCCGACGGCCTCGAACGCGGCGAGGGGCACGAGCACGACGACCGCGAGCCACACCCCGCCGAGGTCACCGGCCCGGACGGCAGGCACCCCGACGAGGACCATCGCGACGACCGTCCCGCCCGCCGCGAGCGCGGCCAGCCCGGCGCCGAGCCCGGCGGCCGCGGACTGCCGTCGGGTGAGCCGCACGAGCTCACGGTCCTGGGTCTCGAGCGCGGCGAGGCGGGCCTCGACGGCGCCGGCGACGGCGAGGTCGGGCAGGGCCCGGAGGAGCTCGACGACGTCGCCCGCCAGGCGACCGCGGGCACCGGCGAGCGCGGCGTCGGCGCGGCGGGCCGCCCACGCGGTGGCGAGCGGGACCGCGAGAGCCGCGGCGAGCAGGGCGACGGCGAGCACCGCCCCGGCGCCCGGCAGCACGAGCGCGACGAGAGCGACGGAGAACGCCGACACCGCGGCGGCGGTGAGCGCAGGACCGACGACCCGCAGCGGCAGGTCCTGCATGGTGTCGACGTCGTCGACGAGGCGGGCGAGCAGGTCACCCTGCCGGAACGCGGGCAGCCCGGCGGGCGCGAGGGGCTCGAGCGCCGCGTGGACCCGTACGCGCAGCGCCGCCAGCATCCGGAACGCCGCGTCGTGCGAGCGGAGCCGCTCGAGGTAGCGGAAGGCGGCCCGGGACAGGGCGAGCGCGCGGACCCCGACGACGGCGAACGTGAGGGTGAGCACCGGGGGCTGCTCGGCGGCCCGGGAGATGAGCCACGCCGCGCACGCCATGAGCCCGACGCCGCTGCCGAGCGACAGCACCGCCCACACCACACCGACCGCGGTGCCGCGCGTGTCGACGGGGACGAGGCGGAGCAGGCGCCGGGTCCCGGCGAGCCCGGTCACCGGGCGCTCCCGACGAGGTCGGGGCGCGGGTGCGGCACCTGGACGGAGGCGACCTCGACGACCCGGTCGGCCGCCGCGACGAGCGCCTCGCGGTGGGCGACGACGAGGACGCAGCGCCCGGGCGCGAGCGCCCGGAGGGACGCGACGACGACGGCCTCCGTCGCGGCGTCGAGGTGCGAGGTCGGCTCGTCGAGCAGCAGGACGTCGGCCCCGCCGTCCGGTCCCGCCTCGGCGCGGCAGAACGCGCGAGCGAGACCGATGCGCTGCCGCTGCCCGCCGGAGACGCCCTCGCCGTCCTCGCCGAGCACGCGGGCGGGGTCGAGGTCGGCGGCGCCGGCGAGGGCGAGCGCCCGCCGCACGGCGGCGTCGGAGGCGTCGGGGGCGCCGATGCGGACGTTGTCGGCGACGGTCCCCGCGACGAGCGCGGGCCGCTGCGGCACCCACGCCACCCGGGCGTGCCAGGCGGCCGGGTCGACTGCGGCGAGGTCGGTGCCCCCGAGCAGCACGCGCCCCGCCGTGACCGGCACGAGCCCGAGCACCGCGGCGAGCAGCGACGACTTGCCGCTGCCGCTGGGGCCCGTGAGCGCGACGACCTCCCCGGGCCGCACGGCCAGCGTCGTCGGCGGCACGACGACACCGCGGCCGGCGTGGGCGACCGACACCCCGTCCACGACGAGCGGCGAGCACCCGCGGGCCGCGACGAGCAGGCCCGCCCCGCGCGCGGGCACCGGCTCGTCGAGGACGTCGAGCACGCGCCGACCGGCGGCGGCCCCCTCCGCGGACGCGTGGTAGGCCGCCCCCACCTGCCGGAGCGGGAGGTACGCCTCGGGCGCCAGCAGGAGGACGGTGAGCGCCGCGACGAGGGTGACGTCGCCCGCGTTGAGCCGCAGCCCCACGGAGACCGCGACGAGCGCCACCGAGAGCGTGGCGGCGAGCTCGAGGACGAAGGAGGACAGGAACGACACCCGCAGCACCCGTATCGTGCGCCGGCGGTAGTCCTCGGTCGCGGCCGCGATCCGCACGGCCTGCGCCCGCCCGCGCCCGTAGGCGCGGAGCGTCGCGAGACCGTCGACGACGTCGAGGAAGTGGTGCCCGAGGCGCTCCAGCGCGCGCCACTGCCGCCGCTGTGCGGCCTCCGTCGTGAGGCCGACGAGGGCGAGGAAGAACGGGACGAGCGGCAGGGTGAGGGCGACCGTCAGCGCGCTCAGGGGGTCGACGCGCGCCATCACGAGCAGCACCGCGCCGGGGACGACGAGGGACAGGACGAGCTGGGGCAGGTAGCGGGCGAAGTACCCGTCGAGGGCGTCGACGCCGCGCCCGGCGAGCTGCGCGAGCCCGCCGCTGCCGCGCTCGGGGTCGGTGAGCACCGGGTGCCCCGGGCCCAGCGCGGTGACGTGGCGCAGCAGCCGGGCGCGCAGCTGGGCGCGCACCGCCGCCGCACCGCGCGCCGACACCGCCTCCTGCGCCCACACGAGCAGTGCACGCGCGGCGACGACGCCGACCAGCCCGAGGAGCTCCACGCGCAGGTCGCCGAGCCCGGCCCCGCCGAGGAACGCGCCCGCGAGGACCCGCGCGAGCAGCACCGCCTGGGCGACCACCGCCCCGGCGAGCAGCGTCCCGAGCACGACCGTGCCGAGGAGGAACGGCCGCACCGCCCGCGCCTGCCGGACCAGGCGCGGGTCGAGGGGTGCGCGTCGCGCGCGCCCGGCCGGCTCAGCCACGCTGCTGCGGGACCGCCGTCTCCGGTCGCCGCCGCGCGGGCAGCCCGGCGGCGGCGGGGATGTGGTGGGGGTGGATGCGGCGTCGGAACACGCGGTACGTCCACGCCTGGTACAGCAGGACGACCGGCAGCATGACAACCGTCACCCACGTCATGATCGTGAGCGTGTAGGGGGTGCTCGAGGCGTTGTCGACCGTGAGGCTCCACGCCGGGTCGAGCGTCGACGGGAGCACGGCGGGGAACAGCGCGACGAAGAGCGACGCCACCGCCGCGACGACCGTCACGGCCGTCAGCGCGAACCCGAGCGCCTCCCGGCGGGCCGCCGTCGCGACGAGCGCCCCGACGAGCGCGAGCGCGGCGAGCGCCGCGAGGCCGGCCGTGGCCGCCCCACCGTCGTCCAGCACGGTCCAGCCGAGGAACCCGACCGCGAGCAGCGCCGTCACCGGCCCCAGCCGCAGGGCGACGGCACGTGCCCGCACCCGCACCGGGCCCTCCGTCCGCATCGCGAGGAACACCGCGCCGTGGGTGAGGAACAGGGTGAGGGTGACGAGGCCCCCGAGCAGCGCGTACGGGTTCAGCAGCGTGAGAAGGGGCGACCCGACGTACGTCATGTCGGCGTCGACGGGCACCCCGCGCACGATGTTGGCGAACGCGACCCCCCACAGCAGGGCGGGCAGCAGCGAGCCCGCGACGATCGCGGCGTCCCAGCGAGCACGCCAGCGGGGGTCGTCGACCTTGCCGCGGTACTCGAAGGCGACCCCGCGGGCGATGAGCGCGAGCAGGATGAGCAGCAGGGGCAGGTAGAAGCCGCTGAACAGCGTCGCGTACCAGTCGGGGAAGGCGGCGAACATCGCGGCACCGGCGACGATGAGCCAGGTCTCGTTGGCGTCCCACACCGGCCCGATCGTGTTGATCATGACGCGGCGGTCGTTCTCCGTGCGCCCGACGACGGGCAGGAGCCCGCCGACGCCGAAGTCGAAGCCCTCGAGCAGGAAGTAGCCGACGAACAGCACGGCGACCGCGACGAACCAGATCTCGGGAAGCGACATGTCGTCCTCCTCAGTAGGCGAAGGCGAGGGCGCGCGGCCGGTCGGCCGTCCCGTCGTCGTCGGTGTCGTCGGATCCGTCGGTACCGGTCCGGTCGAGCTGCGGCGGCCCGGCCTTCGCGTAGCGGACGAGCAGCACGGCCTCGACGACCGCGAGCGCGGCGTACACGGCGGTGAAGGCCGCGAGCGAGGTGAGGACCATCCACCCCGGCACCCCCGGGCTCACTCCGTCCTCGGTGAGCTGCAGGCCGAAGACGATCCACGGCTGGCGACCCATCTCGGTGAAGACCCACCCGATGATCGAGCCGAGGAGCGGCAGGGGGAACGCCCACACCGCCACGCGCCACACCCACGGCCGCGACGGCAGCCGGCCGCGTCTGGTGAGCCAGAGCCCGACGGCGGCGAGACCGACGGTGACGAGCCCCAGCCCGATCATGAGCCGGAACGACCAGTACGTGACGGGGACGATCGGTGCGTAGTCACCGGGACCGTACTGCTCCTCGTAGAGCGCCTGGAGGTCGTTGATGCCCTCCACCTCGCCGCCGAGGGTGCCGGTCGCCATGAACGACAGCAGGTGGGGGACGCGGACGCTCCACAGCTCCTCGGAGCCGTCGAGGGTGCCGACGGTGACCAGGGAGAACGACGCGTCCTCCGTCGTGTCGTACAAGGCCTCCGCGGCCGCCATCTTCATCGGCTGGACCTCGGTCATGACCCGCGCGAGCAGGTCCCCGGACACCGCGAGCCCGAGCCCGCCGACGAGTGCGGTCACCATCGCCATCCGCAGCGACGTCCGCATGAGCGGCACCTCGTTGCGACGCGCGAGGTGCCAGGCCGCGACGGCCATGACGAGCGCCGCCGCGACGAGGTAGCACGCGAAGATCGTGTGCGGCCACGTCACGAGGGCGACCGGGTTGGTGAGCACCGCGACGATGTCGGTGAGCTCGGCCCGGCCGCGCTCCTCGTTGACGGTGAAGCCGACGGGGTTCTGCATCCACGCGTTGGCGGCGAGGATGAAGTACGCGCTCAGCGAGGTGCCGATCGCGACCATCCAGATGCTCGCGAGGTGGACCAGGCGCGGCAGCCGGTCCCACCCGAAGATCCACACGCCGAGGAACGTCGCCTCGAGGAAGAAGGCGAGCATCCCCTCCATCGCGAGCGGCGCCCCGAACACGTCGCCGACGAAGCGGGAGTAGTCGCTCCAGTTCATGCCGAACTGGAACTCCTGGACGATGCCCGTCACGACGCCCATGGCGAAGTTGACGAGGAAGAGCTTCCCCCAGAACTTCGTCATGCGGAGGTACGTGTCGTCGCCCGTGCGCACCCACAGCGTCTGCATGACGGCGACGAGGCCCGACAGGCCGATCGTCAGCGGCACGAAGAGGAAGTGGTAGATCGTCGTCGCGCCGAACTGGATCCTCGCGAGCAGCAGCGGATCGAGGTCCACGGGTCCTCCGGTCGGTCTCGGGCGGGATGTCGCCGCCGTCGCCGACAGCACCCAGGGTAGACCCGCTTGTGAACGTGTTCACAAGCGGGTCGCTCGAGACAGACGGTAGGGACGCCGACGCGTCCGCGACCGGGACCTTGGTCCTCCCGGAGACCGCCGGGAGGGTCGGGCTCAGTCCTCCTTGCGGAGCGAGCCCGGCTTGTGGACCGCCTCCCTGCCCGACTTGTCGCTCTTCACGAGGTACTGCGGGTCGTCCTCCGAGGCCCGGACCGTGCGGCCGGCCGCCTCGGTGTCGGAGGTGATCTTCTTCTCGACCTCGCCCTCGGTGCGCGTGCCGTGGGTCTTCCAGCTGACCTCGTCGCCCTTATGGAGGTTCTCGTCCTTCGCCATGCGGGCGTACTACCCGGCGGAACCGCCGCCCACTCCCCGTGCGCCGAGAGCGGACAGGACGCCGGTCGCCGTGGACAGCGGCGCACGGGCCGGGCTTGACTGAGCCGTGCTCGACCAGGCGGCAGTCCTCGCGGCGGGCGAGGGCCCGCCTCCCTTCCTCGTCTCCACCGCGGTGCTCGTCGTGGCCGCCGCGGCCATCGGGTACGTGTCGGTCCGCGCGAAGGTCGTGCCGATCGTCGGGTTCCTCCTCGCCGGCGTGCTCATCGGACCGGAGCAGCTCGGGCTCGTCGCGGAGGTGGAGACGGTCGAGGCGGCCGCCGAGGTCGGCGTCATCTTCCTCCTCTTCATCATCGGCATCGAGTTCTCCCTCGAGCGCCTCGCCGCCCTGCGGACGTGGATCGTCGTCGGCGGCGGCCTGCAGGTCGCGCTCGCCGTCGGCGTCGTGGCGGCGATCTGCCTCGCCCTCGGCGTCGGCTGGCGGGACGCCGTCTTCACCGGCTTCCTCGTGTCCCTGTCGAGCACCGCCATCGTCCTCAAGCTCCTCGGCGACGCCCGCGAGACGACGACGACGCGGGGACGCCTCGCCGTCGCGCTCCTCGTGTTCCAGGACCTCGCGGTCGTCGCGATGGTCCTGCTCGTCCCCCTCCTCGGGGCGGGCGCGGGTGGCGAGGACTCGTCCGGCGGCGACCTCGCACTCGCCCTGCTCACTGCCGTCGGGATCGTCGCGCTGGTCCTCGTCGTCGCGCGGCGGGTCCTGCCCCCGCTGCTCGAGCGGGTCGCGCGCACCTGCTCACCCGAGGTGTTCCTCCTCACGGTGCTCGCCATCTGCTTCGGCACCGCCACCCTCACCGCGCTCGCCGGCGTGTCGGTCTCGCTCGGGGCGTTCCTCGCGGGTCTCGTCGTCAGCGAGTCGCGGCTCAGCTCGCAGGCGCTCGGGGAGATCCTCCCCCTGCAGATCCTCTTCGCCGCCGTCTTCTTCGTCTCCGTGGGGATGCTGCTCGACGTCGGCTTCGTCGTCGCCAACCTGCCGGTGGTGCTCGCGGGCGTCGCCGCGCTCTTCGTCGTCAAGCTGCTCACGACGTGGCTCGCCGTGTCCGTGCTGCGCCGCACGGGGCGCCGCCGCGGGACCGCGCTCGCGGCGGGACCCGCGCTCGGGACGGCTCTGCTGCTCGCGCAGATCGGCGAGTTCTCGTTCGTCCTCGAGACCGCCGGCCGCAGCTCCGGACTGTCACCGGGCGGCCTCGGCGACGACGGCTCGCAGGCCTTCATCGCCGCGAGCGTCCTCCTGCTCCTCGCCACCCCCTTGATGGCGACAGCGGGCCGGCGCCTCGAGGCGCGACTGGAGGCCCGGGACGACGCGCGCCGTCAGGCGGCGGCGACCGCCGCCCGGGGCGACGACCCGCGTCCCAGCGGCCCCGCGGCGGCGGACGGCGACCAGCAGGTCCTCCTGTCGGGATGGGGTCCGGCGACGCGGGCGCTCGCCCGTGAGCTGCGCGGCCGCGGGGTCGACCTCAGCGTCGTCACGCTCAACCCGGACGGCGCGCTCGAGGCCGAGGCGGACGGGCACCGGGTCGTCATGGGCGACTCGACGAAGTCCGCCGTCCTCGAGATGGCGGGGCTCGAGCGCACCCGGCTGCTGGTCGTCGCGGAGGACGAGCACGAGCAGGCCGTCCGCATCGCCGGGGTCGTCGCCGGTCTCGCGCAGTACGACGTGCCGGTGCTCGCACGTCCGCTCGGCGGCACCGACCTCGCGGAGATGGTCGCTGTCGGCGTCCGGACCGTCGTCGACGCCGAGGGGGCGTCACGGCACGCCCTCACCAAGGCGGTCCTCGCGGCACTCGGCGAGGCCGGCGGACCGCTGCCGAGCGTCGTGCTGCCGGCTCCGCTCGACGGCGGCGCTCCGCGCTCCGCCGTCAGCCTGTCGAGCGTCGTCGTCGTCCGGCCGGACCCGCAGGCGCCCGCCTGCACCCACCTGCGCGACGCACGGCCCGTGCTGCCGACGTCGGTCGGGTGCGAGGAGTGCCTGCGGGAGGGCACGTCCTGGGTGCACCTGCGGGTGTGCACCTCGTGCGGTCACGTCGGGTGCTGCGACTCCTCGCCGGGTCAGCACGCCCGGCAGCACGCGGGCGACTTCGCCCACCCCGTCGTGGCGTCCCTGGAACCGGGCGAGTCATGGGCCTACTGCTTCGAGGACCGGATGACGGCCGAGGACGCGGGCGCGGAGGTCACGACCGCCGAGTCACCGGAGCCGACCGGGCAGGCCTGAGCCGGGTCACGGCGCCGGGGCCAGCACCCACAGCACGTCGCACGTCTCGCTCGCCGAGGCGTTGCGCCACGTGTGCGGGGTGCGCCCGGCGAACGTGAGGCAGTCCCCGGCGGCGAGCGCGACCGTCTCGTCCTCGAGCACGACGAGCAGACGCCCGTGCACGACGTAGACGAACTCGACCTGCGTCGGGAGGGCGTAGAGGTCCTTGCCGCCGTGCCCGCCGGCGAGGATGTGCGAGCGGATGACCTGCAGGTCCCGCTGGGTGCCGGGGGTGAGCAGCGTCTCCTCGACCCGCGTCCCCCCGAAGTTGATGGGAGCACCCTCGCCGTGCCGCACGACGGCCGTCGGGGACGGTTCGAAGAGGTCGCCGACCCGCAGCCCGACGACGTCGCACACCGTGATGAGCGACGCGACGGACGGCGAGACGTGGTCGCGCTCGAGCCGGCTGACGAAGGACTTCGTGAGCCCCGCCCGCTCGGCGACGACCTCGAGCGTGAGACCCCGTGCCTGGCGGGCGGCGCGCAGCCGCGGCCCGATGGACACGGCCGCTCGCGAGGGTCGCGCGACCCGGGCGCGCTCCGTCACGACCCGCTCCCCGCACCGACGCGCAGCGACATCGCGACCGCGCGGACAGGAGCGCCGTCGGCGCCGGACAGGCGGACGGGGAAGAGGCACACGAGCGGGTCCACGAGCGCCTCCACCCGGTCGAGGTCCGTGAGGTTCTCCGCGATGATCCCATCGACCGCCGCGACGAGGTGGTGGCAGGGGTAGCCCTCGCCCGGGTGGTCGTCGTCCGGGGTCTCGTCGAGGTTGACCGCGTCGACGCCGATCGTGCGGACCCCGGCGGCGAGGAGCTCCCGGCACGCGGCGGCGTCGAGGAACGGGTGCGCGAACCACGTCGGCGTGCCGTAGTGCCGGGTCCAGCCGGTCCGCAGCAGCACCACGACGCCCGGGCGGAGCCGATCCCGGACAGGTGCGAGGTGCGCCGGCGTGATCCGGCCGCGCGGCGGCATGCCCGTGGCGTCGACGACGACGGGCGGGCCGGCGAAGCGCCGCAGGTCGACCTCGTCGATGCGGGCGCCCGTGTCGTCGAAGTGGTAGGGCGCGTCGACATGGGTCCCGGTCTGCGAGCCGAGCTCGAGCCGGAGGAGGTTGAACCCGTCGCGCGCGACGGTGGAGTGCACGTGGACCCGCGGCCGCGGGTCGCCCGGGTACACGACCGTCGAGTCGTCGACGGGCAGGGACAGGTCGACGATCTCGGTCACTTCCACGACACGACTGTTGCTCAACACGACACCACCGTCCTACCGTCGTCCCAGCAGCGCCAGCCCCTCGACGTGGAGGACCCCGTGGCCACACCCATCGACGACCCCGTGCCCCCGGCGGGCCCCGCCGCCGGTCCCGCCGCCGTGCGCCCGCGCCCCCGCGCGACGGAGGTCGAGCAGTTCAGCGTCGACACCATCCCGGACGCCGACCGCACGTCCGGGCCGTTCGACCTGTTCCGGATCCAGTTCGGCGGCGCCAACACGTTCGCCACGGTCATCCTCGGCACGCTCCCCGTCGCCTTCGGCCTGTCGTTCCGCGACGCCGTCCTCGCCACGCTGCTCGGCGTCGTCGTCGGTGCCGTCATCCTGTCGCCCATGGGCCTGTTCGGCCCGCGCACGGGCACGAACAACGCCGTGTCGTCCGGCGCGCACTTCGGGACGGCCGGCCGCGTCATCGGCTCGTTCCTCTCCCTCCTCACCGCGACGGCGTTCTTCTCCATCAGCGTGTGGGTGAGCGGGGACGCTCTCGTCGGGGCGGCCGGACGCCTGCTCGGGGTGGCGGACTCCGCGCTCCTGCGCGCGGTCCTCTACGGGATCATCGGCGCGCTCGTCGTCGTGGTCGTCGTGTACGGCTACCAGTTCATGCTGCTCGTCAACAAGGTCGTGGTGGTCGGCAACAGCGTCCTGTTCCTCCTCGGCGTCGTCGCCTTCGCCGGTGTCTTCGACGCCGGCTACGCCGGGGGCGAGTACCTGCTCGGCTCGTTCTGGCCGACGTTCGTCCTGTCCGCCCTCATCGTCATGGGGAAACCGATCAGCTTCGGGGCGTTCCTCGGCGACTGGTCCCGCTACATCCCCGCCGCCACGTCGAAGCGCTCCCTGCTCGGCGCGACGCTCCTCGGCCAGCTCGCCACCCTCGTGCCCTTCCTCTTCGGCGTCGCGACGGCGACGCTCGTCGCCGGGGAGGTCGACTACGTCGTCGCGCTCGTCCAGGTGTCGCCGCTGTGGTTCGTCCTCCCGCTCGTCGTCGTCGCGTTCCTCGGCGGCATGAGCACCGGCATCACGAGCCTGTACGGCACCGGCCTCGACTTCTCCTCGGTGTTCCCGCGCTTCACGCGCGTGCAGGCGTCGCTGTTCATCGGCTCGATCGCCTTCGTGTTCATCCTCGTCGGCCGCCTCGTCGTCGACCTGCTCGGCAGCGTCAACGCGTTCATCGGCGCGATCATCGTGTGCACGACGCCGTGGATGGTCATCATGATGATCGGCTTCGCCGTGCGGCGCGGTCACTACCTGCCCCGCGACCTGCAGGTCTTCAACAAGGGTGAGACCGGCGGCGCCTACCGCTTCCACCGCGGCGTCAACTGGCGCCCGGTCGTGGCGTGGGTCGTCGCCGCCGTCCTCGGGCTGCAGTTCGCGTACTTCCCGCCCGTCATCGTCGGGCAGTGGTCGTCGGTGGTGGCCGGCGGCGTCGACGTCTCCCTGCCGGTCGCGATCGTCACGGCCGCGGTGCTCTACCTCGCGGCGCTGGTCGTCTTCCCCGAGCCGCGGTACGTGTTCGGGCCGCGGGGACCGTGGCTCGTGCCGTGCGACGAGCGGGCGACGGAACCGCCCGCGATCCGCCCGCGGGCCGACCGGTCCCGCACGCGCCGCGCGCCGGAGCCGGTGTGACGGGCCGGGACCCCTGGGCGACGCCGCGCGTCGCGGGACCGGGTGGACGCGTCGGCCCCGTCGACGCGAGCCTGTCCCCGCGCTACGGCGGGGCGGCGACCTTCGCCCGCCTGCCGCGCCTCGACGAGATCGGGACGGCGGACGTCGACGTCGCCGTCCTCGGCGCCCCCTTCGACACGGGGGTGTCGTTCCGGCCCGGCGCGCGGTTCGGACCCGGGCACGTCCGGGAGTCCTCGCGCCTGCTGCGCCCCTTCAACCCCGCGCTCGGCACCGAGCCGTTCGCCCGGCAGCAGGTCGTCGACGCCGGTGACCTCGCGATCAACCCCTTCGACATCGACGAGGCCCTCGCCGACGTCGAGACCGGCGCCCGGACGCTGCTGGAGCGGGCGACGCGGCTGGTGACGCTCGGCGGCGACCACACGGTCGCGCTCCCGCTGCTGCGGGCGCTGCACGCGGTCCACGGTCCGGTCGCGGTCCTCCACCTCGACGCGCACCTCGACACGTGGGACACGTACTTCGGCGCCGCCTACACCCACGGCACCCCGTTCCGGCGGGCGTCGGAGGAGGGCCTGCTCGACGCCGAGGCGTGCATGCACCTGGGGGTGCGGGGCCCGCTGTACGGCCCCGCCGACCTCACCGACGACCGCGCACTCGGCTTCACCGCCGTGCCCTGCACCGAGCTCGACGCCGTCGGCGTACCCGGGCTCGTCGAGCGCGTCCGGGCCCGGGTCGGCGACCGGCCGGTGTACGTGTCCCTCGACATCGACGTCCTCGACCCCGCGTTCGCGCCCGGCACCGGCACCCCCGAGGCCGGCGGGATGACGAGCCGGGAGCTGCTCGCCCTGCTCCGCGGGTTCGCGGGGCTGCGGCTGGTCGGCGTCGACGTCGTCGAGGTCGCACCGGCGTACGACCACGCGCAGGTGACGGGGATCGCGGCCGCGCACGCGGTCTACGAGCTGCTGTCGGCGATGGTCGCGGGCTGAGCGCACCGACACACCCGGGCGCCTCCCCGGGTTGTGTCCGGGGTGCAGCGACCCTGGGTGTGTCCCGTCCGCGCTGCCGCTCCCCGCAGCACCCGGCACCCGAGGAGGCCCCCGTGCTCCTGCTCTCCGCCGCCGACGTCCACGACCGCGGCCTCGCCGACGCCCTCGACCGGCTCGCCGACCGCCCCGACCTCCGCGCGGTGTTCGAGGCCGAGCGCGCCGAGGCGCGCCTCGACCGGCGCACGCTGTACTTCGACGCCGCGAGCGGGTGGCGGGTCATCGACCTGTGCGACGTGTGCGGCGCCGACGTCGGCGTGCTCGACGACGCACCGGTGCTGGCGGCGCTGTGCGAGGACTGCGACGCCGAGCAGACGGCGCTCGACCGCGCCGACGCGGCCGGAGAGCTGGCCGCGCTGGACGCGGACGACGACGGGCTCGACGGGCTCGACGGGCTCGGGGTGGAGGACCCCGCGACGAGCACCCTCCCCCGGACCGGCTGAGAGGAGGGAGACCTCCACACGGGCGCCGACGTCGGGGTGGTGGGAGGGTTCGTCCGTGGAGCCCCTGCACCCGTTGACGCGTCGCCTCCGAGAGGTCCACGACGAGCTGCACGGCGAGGCCGGCGGCGAGCTCCGCTCGAGCATCCCCGCCCTGCAGGAGGTGGACCCCGACCGGTTCGGCCTCGCCCTGTGCACCGCCGACGGCCACCTGCACGAGGCCGGCGACGTGACGGACCGCTTCACGATCCAGTCGGTCGTCAAGCCGTTCGTCTACGCACTCGCCCTCACCGACTCGGGTTTCGACGCGGTCCACGACTCGGTCGGGGTCGAGCCGACGGGCGAGGCGTTCAACGCGCTCGTCCTCGAGGACGTCACCGGCCGCCCGCCCAACCCGATGGTGAACGCCGGCGCCATCCTCACGGGGTGCCTCGTCGCCGGGGACGACGCGACGACCCGGAAGCAGCGCATCCGCGACGGGGTGTCGGCGTTCGCCGGCAGGTCGCTCGACGACGACGAGCGCGTGAGCGAGTCCGAGAAGGGCGCCGGGGAGCGCAACCGCGCCCTCGCGTGGCTCATGAAGGCCGAGGGCTCGCTGCCGTACGACGTCGAGGACGCACTCGACGTCTACGTCTTCGCCTGCTCGCTGGAGGTCGACGCCCGCGACCTCGCCGTCATGGGCGCCACGCTGTCCGCCGGCGGGTGGAACCCGGTGACGGGCGAGCAGGTGGTGCCGCCGACCGTCAACCGCACCGTCCTGTCGGTGATGGCGACGTGCGGCATGTACGACGGCGCCGGTCGGTGGTTCGTCGACGTCGGCCTGCCCGCCAAGTCCGGGGTCGCGGGCGGCATCGTCGCCGTGCAGCCGGGCCAGCTCGGCATCGGGGCGTGGAGCCCGCGGCTCGACGAGCACGGCAACAGCGTGCGCGCCGCACGCGCCTGCGCCCTGCTGTCGGAGCGGCTCGGCATGCACGAGCTCCGACCGGAGGGGAAGGGCCTGCGGGTGGTCGCCGCCCACGAGCGGCGCGAGGGCGGGCGCCTCCACGTCGTGCGCCTGCAGGGTCCGCTCACCCTGCGCAACGCCGACGAGGCGTGCCGGGCGGTCGTGGCGGCCGCGCAGGAGCTGGACGACGCGGCCCACCGTCCCGGCGCGGTGGTCGTCGACCTCCGCAGCGTCGGGTGGCTGCACGAGCCCGCGGTGCAGCTGCTGTGCACGACGGTCGACGACGTGCAGGCGGCCGGGCACCTCGTGCGGCTCGTCGACCGCGACCGGGAGGAGTCCCCCGAGTGGGAGGGCTCGACGCCGGAGTCCACCCTGGAGTCGCTGGAGGAGGCGGTGGCGCAGTGCGCGTCCGCCCTGCGCCCCCGGTGAGCGGTGGTGCCGTCGCGCGTCGTGGGGCACGGTGAAGGGGACCCGATCCGACCCGACAGCGTGCAGGGGAAGGCCCAGATGAAGACGGGTGGCGGCGGGGGCGGTCTCGGCGGGCTGCTCGGCGGACGCGGCTGACGCGTCACCCCCGTCGCCGGGACGGCGACCCGGTCACGTGGCCGGAAGGCGCTCCGCGAGCGCGCGCTCGAAGGCCGCGTACGCCGCCTCGCCGAACAGGACGAAGCGGACGTCGACGACGGTGCCCGCCCGGTGCGCGAGCACCGTCCCGACGGCGATGTCGGCCGCGGAGTCGATCGGCCAGCCGTACACGCCCGCGCTCACGGCCGGGAACGCGACGCTGCGGGCAGCGAGCTCCTCCGCGACCGCGAGGCTCGACCGGTAGGCGGCGGCGAGGAGGTGGCTGCGGTCCTCGCGCCGGGAGTGCACGGGCCCGACGGTGTGGACGACCCAGCGCGCCGGCAGCCGTCCCGCCGTCGTCGCCACCGCCTGCCCCGTGGGCAGCCCGTCGGGCAGGGTCGTCGCCCGCAGCTCCCGGCAGGCGGCGAGGACCTCGGGGCCGCCGCGCCGGTGGATCGCGCCGTCGACGCCGCCACCGCCCAGGAGCCGGCTGTTCGCGGCGTTGACGACCGCGTCGACCTCGACGGCCGTGATGTCGCCGAGAACGAGGCGGACGCGCGGGGCGGGCACCTGCGCCTACCGCTCCCCGCGGAGCTCGTCGGGCTCGGTCGTGCGGTGCGCGAGGGCGTCGCGCAGCCGGTCGACCATGCCGGCACCGAGGCCGACCGTCGTGTGGAACAGCCGTGTGTTCGGTGCGCCCGGGTGCGGTCGCGTGGGGGCGACCTCCTTCGTCTTCTCGACCCGCCGCGCCATCGTCCGCAGGTCCTCCGCGGGCACGTGGCGGCGCAGCTCGGGGAACTGCTCGGACTCCTCGTCCGCGACGTGGTCGCGGAGCACCTCCTCGATGCGCGCCACCGTCGTGACGAACTCGACGTCGGCGGGGTCGGCGGCCTCCAGCTGCCGCAGGAGCACCTCGAGCTCCTCGTGCTCCTCGGTGTCGTGCGCGACCTTGGCGTCACCGTCGGGCAGGTGCTCGCGCATCGCGGGGTACACCCACGTCTCCTCGGCGACGGAGTGCCGGACGAGCTCGGCGACGAGGACGTCGGCGAGCTCCTTCTGGTCCTCGGGGCTCTCGCTCGCGCGGATGCGGGCGAGCAGGCCGAGGAACTCCTGGTGGTCGGCGGTGAGGACGTCGACGACGTCCGTGCGGTCGGACGTGGCTGCGGTCGTCATGACGTCCCCCCTACCCGGGCGGCGCGGCCCCCATGCCCGCGCCGGCCCGTGCAGACGCGGGATCCAGGAACGGGGCCGCTCGAAGGTGACGAGCACCCCGTCGACGCCCCCCGGGCCCGATGCGGCCCTCCACGTCGACCGCGGTGATCGCCCTGAGCCGCCATCCCTCGGCCGCCTGCTCGTTGAGCACCTTCTCGAGGCGCCCGCCCGACGTCGTGCCGCCGATGAGCCCCTCGCGGAGCTCCGCGACCGTGTCGCCCGTACCTGACCGGGTCCATGCGGACAGCCTGCCGCGCCGCCCGAGGTCCCGCTCCCTCATGCCGGTCGCGACGTCGCCTGCCAGCATGCGACCGTGACCGACGACCCGGCTGTGCCGCCGCCCGACGGGCGGCTCGTGGGCGGCCGCTACCGGCTCGGCCGACGCCTCGGCCGCGGCGGCATGGGGGCGGTGTGGCAGGCCAGGGACGAGGTCCTCGACCGCGACGTGGCGGTGAAGGAGGTGTCGCCCCCGCCCGGGCTCGCGCAGGACGAGCGGGAACGGCTCCGCGAGCGCACGCTCCGCGAGGCCCGCGCTGCGGCGAGGATCCGATCGACCGCCGCCGTCACGGTCTACGACGTCGTCGAGCACGACGACGAGCCGTGGGTCGTCATGGAGCTGCTGCCCCCGCGCAGCCTCGCCGACGTCCTCCGGGAGGACGGCCCGCTCACCCCCCGGCGGGCGGCGCACGTGGGGCTGCGGCTGCTCGAGGCGCTGGTGGCGGCGCACGGAGCCGGGGTGCTCCACCGCGACGTCAAGCCGTCGAACGTCGTCTTCGACTCCCGCGGCGAGGCCGTGCTCACCGACTTCGGCATCGCCTCGCTCGACGGTGACCCGACCGTCACGACGACCGGCGCCATCATCGGCTCGCCCGGGTACGTGGCACCGGAACGAGCGCACGGCGGTCCGGCGAGCACCGCCTCCGACCTGTGGTCGCTCGGGGTGACGCTCGCGACCGCCGTGCACGGGCGGTCGCCCTTCGAGCGGGAGACACCGCTCGCGACGATGCTCGCCGCGGTCCAGGACCCGCTGCCGGACGCCGTCGCCACCGGCCCGCTCGGGGCCGTGGTGTCCGGTCTGCTCGAGAAGGACCCCGCCGACCGGCTCGACGCGGCTGCGGCACGGCGGCTCCTCGACGAGGTGGCGGCCGCCGGGACGGACGAGACCGCCACCCAGGCTCCGCCGGGACCGGTGGCGCCGGCGCCGCCGCTGACGCCGCCCGACGGCGGTCCCGGTACCCGACCGACGGCCGAGCGCACGCAGGCTCTGCGTCCGGTCGCTGCGGGGGCGGTGCGTGAGGGAACGGCGGGACGTCGCCGGCCGGCAGTGCTGGGCGTCGTCGCCGCGGTGCTCGGTGTGCTGCTCGTGGGGGCTGTCGTGGCGGCTCTCCTCGACCTGCCGGGAGGGTCGTCCGGCGAGGCCGCGCCGGCGCCGAGCGCGACCGCGCCGTCGGCGCGCGCGGAGCCGACGGCCGGGAGCGCCGCGCCCGAGGGGTCCGAGGACCCGGCCCGCGACCCCGACCCGGGCGGCGCGGACGGAGGCGGCACGGACGAGGGCGACCCGGACGGAGGCGACACGGACGCAGGCGACACGGACGAGGACGGCCCGGACGAGGACGGCCCGGACGAGGACGGCACGGCACGGGGTGACGGAGCCGTCCCCGACGGCTTCGAGCGCTACGACAACGGGCGGTACTCCCTCGTCGTGCCGGCCGGGTGGTCGGCGGAGCCGGACGGGGACACGCGGGTCCGGTTCCAGGACCCGGACTCGCGTCGCTACCTCCTCGTGGAGGAGGGCGGCGAGCCGTCCGGCGAGCCGGTCGAGGACTGGCAGGCGCAGGAGCCGGTGGTGGCCGGGCGGCTGGACGGCTACGAGCTGCTCGGCATCGAGGAGGCCGACTTCCGCGGCTTCGAGGCCGCGGACTGGCAGTTCACGTGGGAGCCGGGTGGCGGGACCGTGCGGGTCCTCAACCGGAACGTCGTCGACGAGCGGAGCGACCGCGCCTTCGCCCTGTACTGGCAGGTCCCGGTCGAGCAGTGGGATGACAGTCGCCCGCTCTTCGACGAGGTCGCCCGCTCCTTCCGCCCCGCCCGCTGACGACGCCCGTCCGCACTGCGGGAAGTCAGGTCGTGGAGGGAGTGGCCCGGCTCAGAGCCAGCGCGGCAGGACGGGCAGGGGCGCCCCCGTGGCCGTGGCGAGGCCGGTGGTCGGGCCGCGGCCGCTCACCCACAGCAGGAGCCGGACGGCGCGACCGCGTACGAGGACCGCGTCGGGGGCGTCGGGTCCGAGGGACCAGGCACCGGGCTCGTCGTCGGCCTCCAGCCGGACGGGTGGGCAGGCCTCGGCACGGCCGACCGTGCGGGTGACGTCGCTGAGCAGCTCGTGCAGGAGCCGCGGCGGGCCGCCCGCGAGGGCTGCCTCGGGGCCGCCCGGCGCGTCGAGGTCGGCGGCGTGCAGCCAGACCTCGCGGGTGCGCAGCCACGGCAGCATCGCGGCGCGGACCTCGCGGCCCTGCCCGGCGACGACACGGGCGTCCCACGCCTCGCCCACCAGCCCGTCGAGGGCGTCCTCGAGCACCGCCGCGGTGCCGCGCAGGTCGGCCCGCAGCGCGGCGGGCGACTGCTGCGACGACCGCTCGATGTCGCCGTCCCTGGCCTCGCGGCTGGCGTACATCGGCGTCTCGACACCGGTACGGGCCCACGTCGCGAGCCGGGCGAGGGCCTCGGCGTTCCGCGCGACGTGCGCGACGACGTGGCTGCGGCGCCACCCCGGCAGCAGGCTCGCACCTCCGAGCGCGTCGTCGCCGAGCGCGTCGACGAGGGCGAGGAGCCGCTGCGTGCCGGCCACCTCCCACGCCCGGGTGGTCGCGGGGTCGTGGCGCGGCGCGGCCACCACCGCTCAGCCCGCCACGCGGCGCAGCACCGTGACCTCGGGCTCGCCGACGACGAGCCGGGGGAGGTTCTCGCGCAGGTCCTGCACCCACGGTGTGCGGTCGTGGACGGCGTGCGCGTCGCGACTCGCCCACTCCTCGACGAACGTCAGGCGCAGCGGGTCGTCGGGGTGCTCGTGGAGGTCGTAGCGCAGGCAGCCGTCCTCGGTGCGGGTGAGGCCGACGAGGGTGACGAGGCGCTCGCGCAGCTCCTCGACGGTGTCGGGGCGGGCGGTGAAGCCGACGACCATGACGAGGCCGGCTGGGGGGTGCTCCACGCGCCCACCGTAGGACCGACGCCCCCGCCCCCGCCTACCCTGCGCGCGTGCCGCCCACCGTCCGTCCGCTCACACCGGCCGCCCTCGCGGCGCTCGTCGTGGCCGCCGCGGCCGAGCGCCTCGGCGAGGCGAGGGAGCGCGGCGTCGCGGTGCGCGTCGGGGTCGACGGCGCGCTGGCTGCGGACACCGGCCCGCTCGCCGACCTCGTCGCCGACCACGCCCTCGCGACCGGGGTCGGCGCGCTGCGGGTGCGGGCGCGCGACTTCCTCCACCGCCGCTCCGTCCGCCTCGAGCACGGACCGGCCGACGTCGACGCCGCCTACGAGCGCGCCGTCGACTGGGCGGCCCTGCAGCGGGAGGTGCTGGAGCCGCTCGGCGACCCCGCTCGCCTGACGTGGCTGCCGCGGCTGCGCGACCCCGACACCGACCGCGCGGCGCGGGAACCGGTCCGGACCGCGGGACCGGGAGCGCTCCTCGTCGTCGACGGGCCGTACCTGCTGCGCTGGGAGCTCACCGGCGACCTCGACGTCGTCGTGCACCTGCAGACCTCCGACGCCGCCCTGCGCCGCCGGGTCCCCGACGGGGACCCGGCCCCCGGGGCGTGGGCGCGCTACGTCGGCGAGACCGCCCCGGCCGAGCGGGCCGACCTCGTCGTGCGCGCCGAGCACCCGGACCGACCGGCGCTCGTCACACCGGGCTGACCGCCCCGCGCGCCCGCCGCTTGGCCCGGTACATCTGCCGGTCGGCGGCGTCGAGCGCCTCCGCCGCGGCGTCCGGTCCGCTGCCCTCGACGGGGTGGGCGACACCGATGCTGACGCCCACCTCGAGGAGACCGACCGAGGTGCGGAACGGCCTCGCGAGCGAGGCCTGCAGCCGCGCGGTCACGGACGCGACGTCCGGTTCGGCGACGGCCTCGCACAGCACGACGAACTCGTCGCCGCCCAGCCGCGCCACGGTGTCGCTGGGCCGGACGAGCCCGAGCAGCCGCTCGGCCACGGCGACGAGCACCTCGTCCCCGACCGCGTGGCCGTGCGTGTCGTTGACGGCCTTGAAGCGGTCGAGGTCGCAGAACAGCACCGCGTGCCGGGACCCGTCCCGGGCCGACAGGGCGAGGGCGTGCCCGAGCCGCTCGAGCAGGAGCAGCCGGTTCGGCAGCCCCGTGAGGGGGTCGTGGAGCGCGAGCGCGGCGAGCCGCTGCTCGACCGCCCGGCGCTCCTGCAGGTCCTCGACCTGGGTGACGAGCTGCCGCCCGCCGTCGGGGGCCGTGACGACGGCGAGGGACAGGGCCCCCCACATCTCCTCGCCGCGGCGGTGCCGGTAGCGGACGGTCAGCCGGGTCGTCGTGACCGAGCCGTCGAGCAACGAGCGCCGGGCGGCGGCGACCTCACCGGCGTCGTCCGGGTGGAGCACGTCCTCGGCCGGACGCCCGAGCAGCTCGTCCCGGTTGTGGCCGAGCCAGGCGCAGAGCGCGGGGTTGACGTCGAGCCACGTGCCGTCCGCTCCCGTCACCGCGAGCGGGCTGGGGGCCCGGTCGAAGGCGCTGCGGAAGCGTTCCTCGCTGCTGCGCAGCTCCGCCTCCTGCCGGCGCTGCGCGGTGACGTCAGCCATCGCCACGACGGCCCCCCGGGTCCGCCCGTCGGGGCCGAGCAGGCGGCGCGCCGACGCCACCACGAGCACCGGGTCGCGTCCGGGCACGGCGATCGACATGGCGACGCCGTCGACGCGGTCCTCGGTCAGCGCACGCAGCAGCGGGACGTCCGCGGCGGGCAGCGGCGTCCGTCCGTCCGGCTCGCACAGGTGGTAGCGGGCGGGCAGCTCCTCCGAGGCGACCACGGGGTCGGCGTCGGCGCCGTGCCACTCGCGCGCCGTGCGGTTGAAGAGGCTGACGCGGCCGGCGGCGTCGGACACGACGATCCCGACGGCAGCCGTCTCGAGGACGGTGTCGAGCAGCTGGTGCCGCTCCTGCTCGACCCGGGCGGCCTTCGCCCGCTCGAACATCGCGACGACCAGCGCGGCGCAGTCCTCGAGACGGGACAGCTGCTCGTCGTCGAGGGCGAACGGCACGCTGTCGAAGACGCACAGGCTGCCGAGCACGTGCCCGGCCGGGCTGCGCAGCGGGACGGAGGCGTACCCGCGGACCCGGGCGTAGCGCCCGTCGACCCACGGGTTGGTCCAGAAGCGGGGGTCGTGCCGGGCGTCGACGGCCGTGACGGTCTCCTCCGTCTGCACCGTGACGTCACACATCGCGTGCTCGCGGGGGGAGTCCCCGCCCTCGAACCCGACCGTGGTGAGCTGGCACTGCCGGGACGTGTCGAGGAGGTTGAGGGTCGCGGTCGGGACGCCGGCCAGGTGCGCGGCGACCCGGACCAGGGCCTCGAGCTCCGGCGCGGGCGGGGTGTCGAGCACCCCGTAGCCGTGCAGCGCCTCCAGCCGCGCCCGTTCCCGCTCGTGGTCGCGGTCGGACCGCCCGTGCCCACCGCCCATCGGCGCACCACCTTCGTCATCTCCCCCGGCGACGCGGTGTATCGGCAGGTTCCCTCCCGAGGATGAGCCCGCGAGGATGACGGGGTGAGCACCCCACGCCCCCTGGAGGTCCAGGAGACGCCCCTGCCCGGCATCGGGCTGCGGCACGACTTCCGCACCGAGCGCGGCCGGCACGTCGGGGTCGTCACGTACCGCAGCGGGCGGCGCGAGCTCCTGCTGTACGACGACCGCGACGAGGACGAGGTCGCGCACGCGCTCGTCCTCAGCGAGGAGGAGAGCAGCGGCCTGGCCGGGCTGCTGGGGGCGCCGCGGCTCGTCCAGCACCTCGAGGACGCGATCCACCACGTACCGGGGGTCGTGGTCCATCGCATCGACCTCGACTCCCGCTCCCCCTTCGCCGGCCGGCCGCTCGGTGACACGGCGGCACGGACCCGCACCGGCACGTCCGTCGTCGCCCTCCTGCGCGGCGACACCGTCGTCGCCTCGCCCGGGCCGCAGGACCGGCTGGAGGCCGGGGACGTGCTCGTCGTCGTCGGCACCCCCGGCGGGGTCGAGGCCCTCACCGAGCTGCTGCGCGGCTGACTGGTGGCGCTCGACCACACCGCCGTGCTCCTGCTGGAGCTCGGGGCCCTCGTGGTCGGCCTGTCCCTGCTCGCGGGGCTCGCCGCCCGCCTCGACCTGCCGGCCGTGCCGCTGTACCTCGTCGCCGGGCTGGCGCTCGGGCAGGGTGGCCTCGTAGCCCCGACGGAGAGCGAGGCGTTCCTCGCCACGGCCGCGGAGGTCGGGGTGCTGCTCCTCCTGCTGTCCCTCGGGCTGGAGTTCTCCGCCGAGGAGCTCGTCGGGACGCTGCGCCGCCAGGCCCCCGTCGGCGGGCTCGACCTCGTCCTCAACGGGGTGCCCGGGGTCGTCGCCGGCCTCCTGCTCGGGCTCGGACCGGCGGGTGCGCTCGCGCTCGGCGGCGTCACGTACATCTCCTCCTCCGGTGTCGTCGCGAAGGCGCTGCGCGACCTCGGCCGCCTCGGCAACCGCGAGACGCCCGCGGTCCTCGGGGTGCTCGTCATCGAGGACCTCGCGATGGCGGTCTACCTCCCGGTGCTCACCGTCGTCGTCACCGGCGCGGGGCTGCTCGCGGGGCTCGGGGTGGTGGCCGTGGCGGTCGGGGTCGTCACCGTCGTGCTCGTCGTCGCGCTGCGGCACGGTCCCCGGCTCACGCGGCTCCTGCCGGTGCGCCCCGAGCTCCTCACCCTCGCGGTCGTCGGCCTCACCCTGCTGGTGGCCGGCATCGCGGAGGCCGCGCAGGTCAGCGCCGCCGTCGGGGCGTTCCTCGTCGGCGTCGCGGTGTCCGGGGACGTCGCCGACAAGGTCCGGGACCTCCTCGCCCCGCTGCGCGACCTGTTCGCCGCCGTGTTCTTCGTGTGGTTCGGCATCGGCATCGACCCCACGTCCCTGCTGCCGGTGCTCGCCCCCGCCGCCGTGCTGGCGGCCGTCACGGCGGCGACGAAGGTCGCGACCGGGTGGGTCGCCGCCGGCCGGGAGGGGGTCGGGCCCCGCGGCCGGCTCCGCGCCGGCACCGCGCTCGTGCCGCGGGGGGAGTTCAGCATCGTCGTCGCCGGCCTCGCCGCGCCGGCGCTCGGGGCCGCCGGTGCCGTGCTCGCGGCGCTGAGCGCGTGCTACGTCCTCCTCCTCGCGGTCGGCGGACCGCTCCTCATGCGGGTCTCGGACCCGGTCGCCGACCGGTTGCGGCTCGGCGCGCACCGGGCCCGGGGCGTCACGTGAGGCGGTGGTGCTCCAGCAGCCGGGCGGCGACCTCGCGGTCGGCCTCGGCGAGCCCGGGCGGGTCGAGGACGAACGCCCCGGCGCCCGCGACGGCCAGGAGGAGCCCCACCCGCTCCCGGACGGGCGGCAGCACCTCCGCGACGAGGAGGACACCGTCCTCGTCGGCCGCCTCCAGGCGCACGTCCTCCGCGAACCGCTCGACCACCCACGCCCGGTCCGCCGGCAGCACGAGCCGGACCCGGGTCGGACGACGGGCGGCAGCGACCCGCTCGTCCGCGTCGGCGGGTCGCTCGAACGTGTCGGGCAGCACCTCGTGGTCGCGGATGCCGGACACGAGGTACGTCCGGGGCTGCCCGTCGGCGTCGAGGGGGCCGGCGTCGACCTCGTAGCCGCGGCGGGTGCTCACGACCCGGTACGGCTCGACGACCCGCTCGACGACGCCCGGGCGCCACGCGCGGGCGTAGACGATCCGCACCCTCCGCTGCGCGGTCGCCGCGCGGCGAAGGTCGGCGGCGACGTCGGCGCCGACGAGGACCGCGCCGCCGAGCAGGGGCGGCGCGGTGGCGCCGTCGCGTGCGCCGTCCCGTGCGCCGTCCCCTGCGTCGTCGCCCGCCTCCGCGAGCCCGTCGACGCCGCCGAGCACCCCGTCGCCGAGCCGGCGCACCGCCGCGGCGAGCGCGGCGTTGTCCGGCTCCAGCGCCGACAGCTCCGACGCCGCCCGGTACAGCACCCCGAGCTCGCCCGGGGAGAGGAACGCGACGCCGAGCTCCTGGAGCGGGCTGTCGTCGACGAGCCGCACGACCTGCGCCGACGCGAGGTCGGTCTCGGCGAGGGCCCCGTCCCCGGTCGGGGCGAGGAACTCCAGGGCGCACGAGCGGAGCCCGACCGCGCCGGCGTCGACGACGTCGGCGAGGAAGAACACCTCGAGCTCCTCGCGCAGCTGCGCCTCGTGCACGTCGAGGTCGGCGGCGAGGTCGCTGATCGGCAGGCCGTCGGGGTGGTGTCGCAGCAGCTGCAGCGCCCGAGGGACGTGCGCGAGCCGGCTCGCGTACCGGGCGACGCCGCCCGCGGGTCGCGCCGCGGCCGTCACGGCCGGCCCGCCACGACGGCCCGCAGGTGGTCGCGGACCTCGTCGCGCAGGTCGTCGGGACCGACGAGGCGGACGCGGCTGCCGAGCTCGTAGAGGCGCCCGCGGAACGCGGTGCGGTGGGTGACGGGCACGCGCACGAGGACGGGCAGGTCCTCCTCCCCGACCCCGACGACCGCCGGCTCCGCCTCGACGACGTCGGCGCCGCCGAGCATGGCCCGCACGTGCGGGACGTGTTCCGGGGCGGTCCGCAGGAACGCGTCGACCGGCGCGTCGACCTGCCACGTGACGGGGTCGATGCTGAGGTGGGCGCCCGCGGGCCGCGGGTCGGCGGTGCCGGGCCGGTCGAGGCGGACGTCGAGCATGCGGTCGAGGCGGAACGTCTTCGACTCGCTCGCGCCGTCCTCCCGGGCCCGCAGGTACCAGCCGCCGGCCCGCAGGGACACCTGCTGCGGGTGCACGTCCCGCTCGCTGCCCCGGTAGGTGAAGCGCAGCCGGCAGCGCCGCCGCACGGCACGCTGCGCCGCCTCCGGGTCACCGACCCGCTCCCGGCGCGCGACGAAGGCCGGGGGCCCGTCCGCCGGCCCGCTGGGACCGAGGTCCTCGCCGAGCCCGGACAGGTCGGCGGCGCGCGCGACCCGCTGCAGCTCGGCCTGCTCCTCCGGTGAGAACTGGACGCGCAGGCGCAGGTCGCCCGCGACGAGCCGGTAGCGCGCGTTCTCGCCGCTCGCCCCGACGTTGCGGATCTCCCAGCCGAGCCGCGTGAGGTGCCCGATGTCGCGGGTGAGCTGCCGCCGCCGGTCCTCGGGCTCCGCGGCGCCGTACCCGACGTGGGCGAGCAGCCGGTCCGTCGACGCCGTCCGCTCCGGGGAGCGGGAGAGGACGAAGAGGATCTGGGTGAGGCGCTCCATCGGCCCCCGCTGGTCCCGGCCACCTGCTCCCCCGGCGCCGGGCGGGGCCGGCTCGATGACGTCGTCCACGCCCCGCATGCTGCCCGTACCCTCGCCGAGGTGCACGTAGCGGCCCTCGGTGTCAGCGTCCTCAAGGGCAGCGCGCCCGCGCACCCGGACGTGCTCGAGCTCGCGCCGTACGGCCCGGTCGGGGACCGCCGCTTCTGCCTCGTCGACCTCGACCACCCCGGTGGCCCACGGGTGCTCCGCACGGTCGAGAACCCGCGGCTGGTGGCGCTGCGGGCAGCGGAGGAGGCGGGCGAGCTCGTCGTCGACGTGCCGGGTCAGGGCACGGTCCGCGGGACCGTCCGAGGCGGGCGCGAGGTGGTCGCGGACTACTGGGGGCGCGACGCCCGGCTCACGGTGCTCGACGGGCCGTGGGCGCCGGCGTTGTCGGCGTACCTCGGCCGGGCGGTGGCGCCGGCCCGGGCCGAGCCGCGGCACGTCGTGTTCGGCGGCGCCGTCACGCTCGTCACGACCGCCTCGCTCGCCGAGCTCGCACGCCGGGCCCGCGCCGACGGCCACGACACCGCGCCGGACCCCGACGACGAGGCCGCCCTGGTCGCCGACGCCGAGCGGTTCCGCGCCACCGCCGTCCTCGCCACCCCCGGCGCCGCGCCCTTCGTCGAGGACGAGTGGGTCGGGACGGCGCTCGTCCTCGGGGACGCCGCCGACGCGCCCGTCGTCCGGGTCGACGGCCCGGTGCCGCGGTGCGCGGTCGTGAGGCTGCGCGCGGGCGCCGGCACCCGTGATCCCTGGGACCCGCTGCGGCTGCTCGCCGCGGACCGCACCCGCAGCGGCGAGATCGACTTCGGCGTCCGCGCCGAGGTCGTGCGCCCCGGGGTGCTCCGTCCGGGCGCGTCGGTCGCAACCCGGGACGCGGACGGCCCCGAGGGCGGACACTGACCGCATGTTCGAGCAGATCGGTGGGCTCCCCCTGCACCCCCTGGTCGTCCACGCCGTCGTCGTCCTCGTCCCCCTCACGACCCTCGGAGCCCTCCTCGTCGCGGTCCGACCGCGGTGGGCGCGTCCGTACGCCCCGCTCGTCGCCGCCGGCGCCGTCGCGTCCGCGGGAGCCGCGCTCGTCGCGCAGCAGGCCGGCGAGGCGCTGCAGGTGGCCCTCGCGCTCGAGACGCCGCTGCTGAGCGACCACGGCCGCTGGGGCCTCTACACGGTGGTGGCGAGCGTCGCGCTCGCCGTCCTCGCGGTCGCCACGACGGTGCTCACGTTCCGCGGCCCGGGCACCGGCACGGCGTGGCGACTGGCCGCGTGGCTCACGGTCGTGGCCGGCGCCGCCGCGACGCTGTTCGCCGTGCTCGCCGGCGAGACGGGCGCGACGTCGCGGTGGGGGTTCGTCTTCGGCGGCTGAGACCCGCCCCCGTCAGTCCCGCTGGACGACGGCCCGGAGCTTGAACCAGCCCCACACGGCGGTGGCGAGGAACAGGACGAGCCCGATGGCGAGGAGCCAGAGCAGGCCCTCGACGACGGCGCCGACGAGCGTCACCACCAGCCACAGGACGAGCAGGACGACGAGCAGCGCCTTCATGGCGACGACGCTACGACCGGGCGCGCACCGTCGCGATTCGTGACGTACCGCGGCGGCCCTCCCGCTCCAGCCGGACGACGTCCCGCCCGAACGACCACACGAGGGCGGTGAGCGCCGCGGCGCACGCGAGGACCCCGGCGACGGGCGGCACGCCGGGCACGAGCAGGGCCGCCACGGGCACGAGCAGCGCCGGCCCCTGGACGGCCGCGACGACCCGGCGGGCGAGGGAGTACGGCAGCGGCGCCCGCAGCGCCGGCCGGAGCGCCCCGGCGAGCCCGAAGGCGTAGCGGAGCAGACCTGCCGTGAGCACCCACGCGCCGACGAACGGGGCCGCCGCCACGGCGAGGACGAGGACCGCCGCGGCGTCGGTCTCCATGTCGAGGCGGGCGCCGCGCGTCGTCGTCACGGTGCGACGGGCCACCGCGCCGTCGACGGCGTCGAGCGCGAGCACGGGCACCGCGAGGAGGAGCACCGGTCCGGCCCACGACGACGGCGTCGCGAGGGGCGCCGTCGTCGTGGGCCACACCACGAGCGCCGCGACGACGACGAGCAGTCCGGCCCGCACGAGCGTGACCACGTCCGCCGGTGTCAGGCTCGGGGGGTGGCCACGGACGAGCACCACCCCACGATGCGCCCCGCGACCGCGTCCCGCCCGCCGACCGCGCGGGCGCTGTGGGTCGAGGGCGAGGGCGTGCTCGCCGTCCGCGACCAGCCCCTCGAGGACCCGGGACCGGAGGAGGTCCGCGTCCGCACGCTCGCGAGCGGCGTGAGCCGCGGCACCGAGCGGCTCGTGCTCACCGGCCGGGTGCCCGCGTCGCAGCGGGACCGGATGCGGGCACCGTTCCAGCACGGCGACCTGCCGTGGCCCGTGAGCCACGGCTACCTCGCCGTCGGTGTCGTGGAGGCCGGCCCGCCCGCGCTCCGGGACCGCACGGTGTTCTGCCTGCACCCGCACCACGACCGCTTCGTCGTGCCGGCTGCGGCCGTCCACGTCGTCCCGGACGGCGTGCCGGCTCGCCGTGCGGTCCTCGCGGGCACCGTGGAGACCGCCGTCAACGCCCTCTGGGACGCGGGTGTGCGGCTCGGGGACAGCGTCGCGGTCGTCGGTGCCGGCATGGTGGGCGCGTGCGTCGCGCGCCTCGCCGCGCAGGTGCCGGGCTGCCGTGTCGACCTCGTCGACCCGGCTCCGGAGCGGGCTGTGCTGGCCGGCGCGCTCGGCGTCTCCCACCGGACGCCCGAGGAGCTCGACGGCGTCGTCGGCAGCCACGACGTCGTCGTCCACGCCTCCGCGACCGCCGCCGGGCTCGCGCTCGCCCTCCGGCTCGCGCCCGACGACGGGGAGGTCGTCGAGCTGTCGTGGTTCGGCAGCCACGCCCCGGAGGTCCCGCTCGGGGACGACGTGCACGCGCGCCGGGTCGCGATCCGCCCCAGCCAGGTGGGAGCGGTGGCGCGGGCGCGCCGCGAACGGCGCACCCCCGCCGACCGGCTCGCCCTCGCCCTCCGGCTCCTCACCGACCCGGCGTTCGACCACCTCCTGGGCCCGGAGGTCCCCCTCGACGACGCGCCGACGGTCCTGCCCGGGCTGCTGCTGGACGACGCCGGTGGCGGCGGTCCCTGCCCCGTGATCACCTACGGGGCATGACGACCCGTCAGGCCCCGATCGCCGTCGAGCACGCCGTCACCGTCAGCGACTCGATGATGGTCGCCCACTCCCTGCCCCGACCGGTCTTCGGGCCCGCGCAGGCCCTCCACGGCGCGACGTTCGTCGTGCGGGCGACGTTCCGCCGCGACGGGCTCGACGACGACGGCGTGGTCGTCGACATCGGGGCCGCCCAGGAGGTGCTCCGCGACGCCCTCGCCGACCTCACGTACACGAACCTCGACGACCACCCGGACCTGCAGGGCGTCGTCACGACCACCGAGGTGCTCGCGGGTCTCGTCGCCGCGCGTCTCGTGCGCCGGGCCGCCGCCGGTGACCTCCGCGGTGCGGGGACCGACCTCACGGCGGTCGTCGTCGAGCTCGGCGAGACCCCGCAGGCCGCCGCCTCGTGCACGGTCCGGCTGCGGGAGCCCGGCGCCGGGCCGGTCGACCGCTGGCCGTGGGCGCCGCGCTGACCGGGCCGACGGTGCCGCTCGGGTGGATCGTGCCCGGCGACGTCGACCGGCCCACCGGCGGCAACGTGTGGGACCGGGAGGTGGCCGCGGCTCTCCGGGCGGCCGGGACGGAGGTCCGGTGGCGACCCGTCGCGGGGGCGTGGCCCGTGCCCCCGGAGGGCCCCGGCGACCTGGTCGAGGCGCTGGCCGAGGTAGGTCGCGTCGCGGTCGTCGACGGACTCGTCGCTGCCGCGTGGCCGGACGTCCTCGAGGAGGCGTCGCGACGGGCACGACTCGGTCTCGTCGTCCACCTGCCCCTCGCGCTCGAGACCGGCCTGAGGCCGGACGACGCCGAGCGGCTCGACGCCCTCGAGACACGCGCCCTCGCCGCGGTCGACGTCGTCGTCGCGACGTCGCAGTGGTGCGCCGGACGGCTCCGGGGGCGCACGCGGACGCCCGTCCGCGTCGCCCGTCCCGGGACGAGGCCGCCGGCCCTCGCCCCGCCCGACCGCCCCGGTGACGGGACCCGGCTGCTCGCCGTCGGCTCGCTCACCCCCCGCAAGGGTCACGACGTGCTGCTGGACGCCCTCCACCGCCCGGCCGCGCCGGACGTCCCGTGGCGGCTCCGGCTGGTCGGCCCGGCACCCGACCCCGCCCACGAGCGGCGCCTGCGGGACCTCGCCGCCGCGCTGCCGCACCCGGACCGGGTCGCGTTCGTGGGACCGCGGACCGGCGCGGACCTCGACGCGGAGTACGCGTGGGCCGACCTCCTCGTCGTCCCGTCGCACCGGGAGACCTACGGGATGGTCGTGACCGAGGCGCTCGCGCGCAGGCTGCCGTGCCTCGTGACGACCGGCAGCGGCCTCGAGGAGGCGCTGGGCGAGGTGGCCGGGCGGCACCCCGGGCTGCTCGTGCCCCCCGGCGACGCGGCTGCGCTCGCCGACGCGCTCACGACGTGGTGGGCGGACGCGGACCTCCGGGCGGGGCTGCGCGACCTCGCCCGCCGGCGCGGCGCGGCGCTCACCGCGCCGGGCGGCGGCTGGGACGCGACGGCCGCCGCCGTCCACGACGCCCTGCTCGGGGCGCGGGCATGAGCCCGCTGCGCGGGGCGGGACCCGTCGGCGGCAGCGACGACGGCAGCGACGACGGCAACGACGACGGCAGCGACGACGAGGCCGGCGGGTACGACGTGGCGTGGCTCGACCTCCGAGCCGACGCCGACGACAGAGCCCGTTCGGACGCCCTCCTCGCCGACCTGGGCAACGCTCTCCGACCGGGCGTCACCGCTGCCGACCCGCCGGGCGATCACGTGCTCGACCTCGGGTGCGGGACGGGGGCGATGGCCCGCTGGTGCCTCGACCGGTTCGGCCCGCGAGCCACGGACACGGTCGTCACGCTCGTCGACCCCGACGGCCGGCTCCTCGAGGTCGCGAGGAGCCGGCTCGCCGCGGCGCCGGGCCGGGTCCTCACGACCGTCGCCGCCGGCTGCGACGACCTCGCGCGGCTCCTCGCCGACCCGCCGGAGGGGCGCCGGGTCGACGCGGTCGTCGCGAGCGCGCTGCTCGACGTCGTGCCCGCCGCCTCGGTCGTGCACCTCGCGCGCGCGGTCGCCGGCGCCGGTGTGCCGCTGCTCGCCGCGCTGACCGTGACCGGGACCGTGCGCCTCGACCCGCAGCACCCCTGGGACGAGGTCGCCGCGGCGGCCGTCGCCCGCACCGCCCGCCGCGACGGGGCCGCCGGGCCGGGTGCGGCCGGCCTGCTCGTCGACGCGGCGACCGCGCAGGGGTGCCGCGCTGTCGCGCGGTCCACGCCCTGGCACCTCGACCCGGCGCGGGACGGGGCGCTCGTGGCGGCGTGGTGGGAGGGCTACGCGGCCGCCGCCCGTCACGGCGCCCGCACACCCGAGGAGCGCACAGCTCTCGACGTGTGGGCGGCCGACCACAGGTCCGCGCTCGAGCGGGGTGCGCTCGTGGTGCAGGTCGGCCACGACGACGTGCTGGTCCTGCCGGGCCACGCCGCCCGGTCACGTCTGTCTGCGTTTCTGTCGACATCCGTGCCGGATGTCGACAGAAACGCAGACGTGGGGGGAACCGCGGACGCATGAGGACGCGTCGTGACGCACGATGGGGTCGTGTCCGCACCGCCCGCCACCCCGACGCGGACGGGTCGGCGGCGCCTGCCCCGCCGGGTGCGCCTCGCGCTCCGGCTCGCCGCGACCGCGGCCGCGCTCGCGGCGGTGGCGCTGGTCGTGGGAGCGGACGCCGTCCGGGCGGGCACGGCGGTGCTGAGCCCCGGTCCTGTCGTGGCGGCACTCGCCCTCGGTGCGCTGTGGCGCGCTCTCGCCACCGCCCGCTGGCTGGTGGTGGCCCGGGCGCTGGGGGCTCCGCTGGCACCGGCGGGCGCGTACGCGGAGTACACCCGCAGCGAGCTCGTCAACCAGGTCGTCCCCGGCGGTGTCGTCGGGGACCTCGACCGGGCGCGGCGGCACGGGACGACCGTGGGGCTGCTCCCGGCGGCACGCGGCGTCGTCGTCGAGCGGGTCCTGGGACAGGCGACGCTCGTCGCCGCGACAGCGGTCGCCGTGGCGTCCCACCCGTCGCTGCTCGGTGTGGCGGACGGTGTCGACGGGCGGACCGTCACGGTCCTCGCCGCCGCGGCCGTCGTCGCGCCCGTCGTCGTCCTGCTGCTGTGGCAGCCGTGGCGCACCGCCTCGGGGCCCAGGTCACGGGGCACCGTCGGGCGGTGGGCGGCGGCCGTCGGCCTCGGCGCGGTCGCCTCGCTCGGCGTGCTCGCGTGCTTCGTCGCGACCTTCGTGCTCGCGGCGCGCGCAACGGGCAGCGACGCGGCCGTCGCCGACCTCCTCCCCGCCGTCCTCGTCACGCTCCTCGTCTCCGGGGTCCCCCTCACCGTGGCCGGGTGGGGCGCACGCGAGGCGGGCGCGGCGCTCGCCTTCGCGAGCGTCGGCCTCGGAGCCGCGGAGGGCGTCGCGACCTCCGTCGGGTACGGCCTGCTCGCCCTCGTCGCCGCGCTGCCCGGGCTGCTACCGCTCGCGCTGCCCCACCGGAGCACCCGTCCGGAGGGCCGCGGCGAGGTCGAGGTCGAAGCACACGTCGTCGCCCAGCCGGAACGTCCGTGACGGTGGGCGCAGGGCGTCCCGCGCGAGGGCCGGTCCGGGGACCCCGAGGCCGGTCGTGCCGTCCGCGCCGAGGAGGACCGGCGCCACGCTGAGGTGGAGCCGGTCGAGGGCCCCCGCCCGCAGGAACCGCGACACGGTCCGGCCGCCACCCTCGACGAGGACCCGGACGAGACCTCGGTCCGCGAGCCGGTCGAGGACGTCGTGCGGGTCGACCCCGCGCCGCTCGTCGCACGGGACCGCGAGCACGCGGACCGGCCCGTCCCCGGTCACCGCGCGGCGCGCCGCCGCCTCGTGCGCCTCCGCCACGCACCACGTCACCGGGGCGCCGTCGGACAGCACCCGGGCCGTCAGCGGCGCACGCGCGGCGGGGTCGAGCACGACACGGTGCGGGTCCCGGCCCACGACGCTGCGCACGGTGAGGCGGGGGTCGTCGGACACGACCGTGCCCACCCCCACGAGGACGGCGTCGACGAGGGCACGGAGCCGGTGCAGGTGCTCGCGGTCGGCCTCGCCCGTGACGTGGACGGCGTCACCGGTGCGGGTGGCGATGCACCCGTCGAGGCTCTGCCCGAGCTGCGCGAGCGCGAAGCGCCCGGGGGCCGTCGCGACCGGACCGTAGAGGGCGAGCAGGTCCGCGGCCTCGGCGTCCGCGGGCGCCGGACGGGCACCACCGGCCCGGGCGGCCGGGGACCGCAGCCACGCCCAGGCGGCGGTCGCGTCGACGGGCCCCACCGGCCCATCCTCACTCGTCCGTCGTCAGCGTGCGCGCGCGCCGGTGCATGCTGTCCCGGATGGTGCCCGTCGACCTCCCCCTCGCGCTGCCCGGCGACGTCGCCGCAGCCACGGCGCACGGCAGCACAGCCGGCGGCGTCCTGCGCTGCGCCTACCACGCGGCCGGGGTGTGCGGGTCGTGCACGTGGCTCGGCCGGCCCTACGACGAGCAGCTCGCCCGGCTCGACGCCGACTGCCGCGAGGTGCTCGCCGCGGCGCTCGGCACCCGGGCGCACGGCATCGAGTGGTCGCCGCCCGTCGCGAGCCCACCGGCCGCGTTCCGCGCCAAGGCGAAGATGGTCGTCGGCGGCACCGTCGCGGCCCCGACCCTCGGCATCCTCGACCGGACCGGGAACGGCACGGACCTGCGGGCGTGCGCGCTACTCACCCCCGGCCTGCAGGCGGCCATGCCCGTCCTCGCCGACCTCGTGACGCAGGCGCGGCTGACGCCGTACGACGTGCCGGCGCGCCGGGGCGAGCTCAAGCACCTCATCGTCGTCGAGGCCCCCGACGGCGGGCTCATGGTCCGGGCGGTCCTCCGCTCGACCGAGGGGCTGCCGCGGCTGCGCGCACGCCTCGGCTGGCTGCGGGAGCGGCTGCCCCGCCTCGTCGTGCTGTCGGCCAACCTCCAGCCGGTGCACGCCGCGGTCCTCGAGGGGCCGGAGGAGGTCGTCCTCAGCGAGGAGGCGACGCTGCCCGTGGCCGTCGGCGACGTCACGCTCCACCTGCGCCCCCAGGGTTTCGTCCAGACCAACCTCGCCGTCGCGGGCACGCTGTACCGGCAGGCGCGGGCGTGGGCGGAGCGCGCGCTGCCGGCCGCGGCAGGCGGCAGGGTCTGGGACCTGTACTGCGGCGCCGGCGGCTTCGCCCTCCACCTCGCCGGGGGACGGCGCCACGTCGTCGGCGTCGAGGTGGCCGCCGAGTCGGTGGCGGCCGCGGAGCGCTCCCGCGACGAGCTGGGCGCGCCGGCCGACGGTCCGGGCGGCGTGCGGTTCGTCGCCGCGGACGCGACGCGGTGGGCGCAGGAGCAGCCGGCGGCGGCGCCGGACCTCGTGGTCGTCAACCCGCCGAGGCGGGGCCTCGGCCCCGACCTCGCGGGCCGGCTCGAGGCGGCGGACGGCGCCCGGTACGTCCTCTACTCCAGCTGTGACGTCACGTCCCTCGCGCGCGACCTCGCCGCGATGCCGTCGTGGCGGCCCGTCGCCGCGCAGGTCCTCGACATGTTCCCCCAGACGCGGCACGCCGAGGTCCTCGTCCTCCTGTCGCGGTAGCAGGCCGCAGGAGGAACGGACCTCACGTCATCCGCGGCACGAGCCCCACGGCCGTCGCGGCGTCGAGACCGGTGAGCCGCAGCAGGTCGGTGACGAGGGAGCGGCTCTGGGCGAGCACCGCCGCCGCCGACAGCCCGAGCGGCACCCCGAGCGTCGAGGAGCGCTCCGCGACGGCGACGAGCTCGCGGCGCAGCACCTCGACCTGCGCGGGGTCGTCGAAGCCGACCGCGAGGTGGTCGACCACCTCCGCGAGCGACACGACGAGACCGAGCACCTCCGGCGGCACCGGGTCGTCGCGCTCGACCGCGACGTCGGCGCGGCGCACGAGGACGCGGACGTCCCGCACCGCGAGATCGAGCGCCGTGTGGGTGGCCGCGTCGGCCAGCGCCCGCCGGGACCGGACGGGCCGCAGGACGGACAGCGCGGCGGCCGCCTGCCGCTCGGCGACGGCGTCGCGGAGCTGCTGGAGGGCGTAGTCCGTCGCGCGCGCCCGCTCCAGCGTGCGGCGGGCGAGGTCCGCGTCGCCCGTGCGGCAGGCCCGGACGGCGTCACGCAGCAGGGAGGCGACCGTGCGCAGCACCTCCACGGCGTGCTCGCGGGGCCGGCGGAGCGGACCGACCGGGCTGAGCGCCGCCACAACCAGGGCCGTCGCCCCGCCGACGACCGCGTCGAGCCACCGGTCGAGGCCGTCGTCCGGGTTCGCGACGAGGGTCGTGACGATGGCGGCCTGCACCCCCGCCTGCAGGACCACCACCGTGCCCGCGTCGAGGAGGACCGCCAGCGACATCGCGACGAGGACGACGACGACGAGCACCCACACGCTCGGCCCGACGAGGGCGACGACGAGGTCCCCCACCCCCACGCCGATGGCGACGCCGACGACGACCTCGACGGCCCGCCGCCAGCGCTGCCGGTACGAGGCGCCCAGCCCGATGATGGCGGCGGCCGGGGCGAAGAACGGCTGGACGTGACCGAGGACCTCCCGGGCGACGAGGTACGCGAGGCCCGCCGCGACCGCGGACTGCACGAGCAGGGGGGCCGTGCGACCGAGTCGGCGCAGCCGTTCCGGGACCCGGCGGGGCGGGCGCGGGACCCGGACCGGGAGGTCGGGGGCGGAGGTCATCGCGGCACATCCTCGCGGCGATGCGAGTCCCCGGCCCGTCGTGAGGCATCATGGTCCCCGACGCCGTGCCGGAGCAGCCCGCTCCACCTCCGCTCCACCTCCGGTCGACCCCCTGTCGGCCCGATCGCACGCCGTCCCGCCGTGACGCCGGCGCCCCGCACCCAGGCCCCTCACCGGGCCGCACGTCCGGACGCGCCCCGCCTGCCCGCGGCGACCTACCACCGCCGGAGAGGCGTCCCCTTGACTGTGCTCGACCCCGCCCCTGCCCTCGCCCCTGCCCGCACCGCCGACCGGTCCTTCGCGGACCTCGGCGTGCCGGGGCCCCTCGTCCGCGTCCTCGCCGACCAGGGCATCACCACCCCCTTCCCCGTCCAGGCCGCGTCGCTGCCGGACTCCCTCGCCGGCCGGGACGTCCTCGGTCGCGGCCGGACCGGCTCCGGCAAGACCCTCGCGTTCGCCCTCCCGCTGCTCGCCCGCCTCCTCGGCGGCGCACCCCGCGCGACCGGACGCCCCACGCCGCGGGAGCCGCGCGCCCTCGTGCTCGCCCCCACGCGCGAGCTCGCCTCGCAGATCGCCGCCACGCTCGAGCCGCTCGCCGCCGCCGTCGGCCTGCGCGTCACCACGGTCTTCGGTGGCGTCCCCCAGGGCCGGCAGGTCCAGGCGCTGCGCGGCGGCGTCGACGTCGTCGTCGCGTGCCCCGGCCGTCTCGAGGACCTCATGGGCCAGGGCGAGGTGTCGCTGCGCCGCGTCGAGGTGACGGTGCTCGACGAGGCCGACCACATGGCCGACCTCGGCTTCCTGCCGGCCGTCCAGCGCGTCCTCGACGCCACGCCCACCGGACGGCAGCGGCTGCTGTTCTCCGCGACGCTCGACAACGGCGTCGACCGGCTCGTCCGCCGCTACCTCCGCTCCCCCGCGACGCACTCCGTCGACCCGGCGGTGTCGCCCGTCCAGCAGATGGCCCACCACGTCCTGCGCCTCGCCGACCGCGACGCCAAGACCGGGGTGGTCCGGGAGCTCGCGTCCGGCACCGGGCGCCGGGTGCTGTTCCTCCGGACGAAGCACGCGGCGAAGAAGCTCGCCAAGCAGCTGACGACGCAGGGCATCCCCGCCGTCGACCTGCACGGCAACCTCACGCAGGGCGCGCGGCAGCGCAACCTCGCGGCGTTCAGCGCCGGCGAGGTCAACGTCCTCGTCGCCACGGACGTCGCCGCCCGCGGCATCCACGTCGACGACGTCGAGCTCGTGGTCCACGTCGACCCGCCGACGGAGCACAAGGCGTACCTGCACCGCTCCGGGCGCACTGCCCGCGCCGGGACGGAGGGGACGGTCGTCACGCTCGTCCTGCCGGAGCAGGAGCGCGACGTCCGCACCCTCATGCGCCAGGCGAAGGTCCAGCCGCGGGAGGACCGGGTCGCCCCCGGTCACCCGGTGGTCGGGCGACTCGTGGGCGAGGTGGCCGCCGTCCGGGAGTACGTGACCCCGGCGCAGCGGGTCGCCGAGCAGCAGGGGACCCCCGGGACGGGCCGGCGGACCCAGGGCGGCCGCGCCCGGGCCGCACGTCCCGGCGGCGCGGGCGACGGCCGTGGCCGCAGCGGCAGCCGCGGTCAGGGCCGCCGCGGTCGTGCGGGCGGGCGCCCGCACGGCGACAGGACCCGCTGAGCCGGGTCCCCGAGCATCGTCGGGTCACCGGACGGGGGGCCCGGTGACCACGAGGAGGCGGCGCAGGTGCCCGACGACCTGCGCGACGACGTCGCGGCACGCGGCGTCCGCCTCCCGGCCCGCGAGCTCGTCGACGGCGCGTCCCGCGCGGTCGCGCAGCTTCTCGGCCGGGGTCCCGGAGGGCTCGGGGTCGAGGACCCGGCCGACGGCACGGAGGGCGACGCTCACGCGGCCGCCCGCCGAGCAGGAGTCCGAGGCGAGCGCCGCGAGGTCGTCGGTCGACCCCAGCGCGTCGGCGAGGTCGAGCGCCACCCGCCCCACCCGGTCCACGACCTGCAGCGCCCGGGCCTCCTCGCCCAGCTCCTCGACGTGCCGGCGGGCGCGCAGGTTGCCCCGCCGTGCCCGCTCCGTCTCGGACTCCCCGGCGCGGGCCTCGGCGAGCGCGGACCGCACGGCCTCGCGACGGTCGGGCACCGACTCCTCCGCCGCGCCGGTCTCGACGGCCTCCGCGAGGTCCTCGAGGAGCACGGCGACCTCGCCGAGGGCCCGTCGCTCCGCGCTTCCCGCCTGCCCGCGCGGCAGGGACGGCAGCAGGAGCGTGACCGCCACGCCGACGCCGGCGCCGAGCAGGACGAGTCCGGCGTACGCGGCGAGGTAGGCGACGGGGTCGCCGCTGCCGACGACGAGCGTGAAGAGCGCCGCCGTCGGGACCCACGCGCGCTGGGCGCCGAAGGCGCGCAGCCCCGCGAGGAGGGAGCCCACCCCGACTGCGAGCCCGACGGGCACGCCCGCCGCGTCGGGCAGGAGGACGACGACCGCCCCGATGGCGCCGCCCGCCAGGATGGCGAGCAGGGCACGCCACGACGACGACACGGTGTCGGCGACGGTCGGGTACGTGACGATCGCCGCACCGAGCGGGGCGTAGTACCGGTAGTCCTCCACGCCCGGCACGAGGCCCGCGGCGTGCCACGCGAGGAACGCGGCGAGGGCGCTCCTGCCTGCGATCGCGAGACGGGTCCGGTGCCTGCCGAGAAACGTCATCGCGGCCGCCTCCCCCGGTCCCGCGACGCCTCCGCCCGCGCGAGCTCGTCGACCACGAGCTCCTCCCCCTGCTCCTCCCCGCGCGCGTGCGCGGTCCGCCCGAGGACCTGGGCGAGCACGGGGGCGGTCGTCACCTGGAAGAGGGCGACGAGCCACAGCTCGACCGACTCCGCCGGGTCGCGCAGGCGCAGGCTCGCGCCGACGACGACGAGGACGAGCCCGACGATCTGCCCCTTGGTCGCTGCCTGCAGCCGGCCCGACACCCCGGGCAGGCGGAACAGCGCGACCGACGCCACGAGCGTTAGGGCGCAGCCGGTGAGCAGCAGGAGCGCCGCGACGACGTCGGCGAGCGCGGTCACCGCCTGCTCCTCGGGACCAGGCGCACGACGGCCGCGCCGGTGAGGAACCCGACGAGCGCGACGACGACGAGGACGATCGACGGGCCCTCGTCGCGGGAGACCGCGAGGAGCGCGAGGCCCATGACGAGCACCGCGGTGAGGACGTCGAAGGCGGTGAGCCGCTCCACGTGGTGCCTGGCCCGCACGAGGCGGACCAGGCACAGCGCGGCGGACACCACGAGCATCGAGGCACAGAGGAGGAGCACGACGGTCACGGCCGACCGCCGTCCGCGGGGACGCCGGCCGCACGACCGGCCGGTTCCCCGAACGCGGCGAGCACCTGGTCGACCGCGTGCTGCGTGCGTGCGCGCGCACGCTCGACGCCCGCCTCGTCGCGCACGTCGAGGCAGTGGACGTACAGCAGATCCGCCTCCCGGTCGACGGCGACGACGAGCGTGCCCGGGACGAGCGACACCCGGTTCGCGGCGACGGCGACGGCGACGTCCGAGCGGCTCGGCGCACGCACCGCCACGACCGCCGAGCGGGTCGCCGGGCCGCGGACGACGACCGCGACGACCACGGCGGCCGTCGACCGGACGAGGTCGACGAGCAACGCCCCGAGGGCGCGCAGGCCGGGCCACAGCCGGGGCCGGGCGGGGACCACCGGCGCCGGCAGCCCCGTGAGCAGCCAGCACAGCAGCGCCACCGGGAGCGCGCTCACGAGCACGAGCGGCTGCAGGCCGCCCCACAGCAGCACCCACACGAGCGCGCCCCACGCCACCATCGGCCACGCCGACCACCGCAGCGACGCCGTCGCGCCCCCGGCGCGAGGGCCGTTCACGGTCGCGTCCCCGAGCCGAGCAGCGCCTGGCGGTAGGCGAGCGGCTCCCGCAGGTCGTCGGCGGCGCGCTGCGCGAGCGCGCTCAGCGGTCCCGCGAGCACGGCGACCGCGAGCGTCCCGGCCACGGCCGTCGCCGCAGCCGTCCGCATCGTCGCGACCGCGACGCCCCGGCGGGCCTCCGGCGGGGTGCGCGGCCGCTCCGGCGCCTCGCCCCAGCAGGCGCCGACCCACACGCGGCTCGTCGCCGCGAGCGTCAGCAGGCTCGTGAGGACCGCGACGACGGCGAGCACCGCCGGTCCGACGCCGTCGGTCGCGACGGTCGCCTGGAGGACGGCGAGCTTGGCGACGAAGCCGTCGAGCGGCGGCACCCCGCCGAGGCTGAGGGCGGGGACGAGCATGAGGCCCGCGACGAGGGGTGCCGACGAGGCGAGGCCGCCGAGGCCCCGAAGCGACGTCGTCCCCCGCTCCCGTTCCGCGAGCCCCGCGACGAGGAAGAACGCGACGAGGACGACGATGTGGTGGGCGAGGTAGACGACGGTCGCGCGCAGCCCGGCGGCGGAGGACAGCGCGAGCCCGAGCAGCATGAAGCCGATGTGGGAGACGAGGACGAATGCGAGCGCCCGGTCGACGTCGTCCTGCACGAGCGCCCCGAGGACGCCGACGAGCATCGTGAGCGCCGCGAGCACGAGCAGCAGCGGCCACGGCTCGTCGCGGGGGAAGAGGAGCGTCTGGGTCCGTACGACGGCGTAGACGGCGACCTTGGTCAGCAGCGCCGCGAAGACCGCCGTCACGGGGGCGGGGGCGGTCGGGTAGCTGTCGGGCAGCCACCAGTGGAGGGGAACGAGGGCCGCCTTCGTGCCGAGCGCGAGGAGGAGGAGCAGCCCGAGGACGGCCCGCACACCGCCGTCGACCTCGGCCATCGCCCCGGGCAGCTGCGCGAGCGACACCGTGCCGGTCGTGCCGTACACGAGGCCGACGGTCGTGAGCAGCAGGAGGGACGCCGTGAGGCTCGTCACGACGTACGTCGTGCCGGAGCGGACGCGGTGCGCCGTGGCGCCCAGCGTCATGAGGACGTAGCTCGCCATGAGCATCGTCTCGAACCCCACGAAGAGCGTGAAGAGGTCCCCGGTGACGAGCACGAGGCAGATGCCGGCGAGCAGCACGAGGTAGGTGGGGTGGAAGACGGACGGGACGTTGCTCTCCCGGTGCTCCGCGCTGCCCTCCCCCACGGCGTACACGAGGACGACGAGCACGACCGCGCTCGCGAGCACGAGGACGAGCGCGGCGAGCCGGTCGACGACGAGGCCGATGCCGGACGGAGGCGCCCACCCGCCCGCGGCGACCGCGAGCGGCCCGGTGGCGTCGACGTGCACGAGGAGCACGACGGCGCACGCGAGGACCCCGGTGACGACGGCGATCCCCAGCACCCGCTGCGCGACGGGGAAGGGGCTGAGCAGCAGCGACACCGCCGCCGCGAGCAGCGGCAGCACGACCGGCACGGCCACGAGGGCGTTCACGCACCCTCTCCCGCGTCGTGGCCGGGCTCGGCGCCCTGGATCGGCGTGGTGCTGTCGTCGGTGCCGAGCAGGACGTCGTGCCGGTACGTGAGGGCGAGCAGGAGCGCGGTGACGGCGAACGTGATGACGATCGCGGTGAGGACCATCGCCTGGACGAGCGGGTCGGCCGACTCCGCCACCGGCCCACCGGCCTCGGGCGCCTCGCCTGCGGGGCCACCGGAGACGAGGAGGACGACGTTGGCGGCGTGGCCGAGCAGGACGAAGCCGAGGACGACGCGGAGCATCTCGCGCTGGAGCAGCAGCTGGACGCCGCCGGCGGTGAGGACGCCGACGACGAGGGCGAGGGTGAGGTTCGTCGCGTTCACTCCTCTCCCCCGAGGGTCCGCAGGACGTCCGTGACGAGCCCGACGACGACGAGGACGATCCCCACCTCGAGGAGCAGCGACGACGACACGGGCAGGGTCCCGAGGCCCGGGACGTGCCACTCGCCCGACACCCCCGTCAGCGGCGCACCCGTCGCGAGCACTCCGACGGCGGCGTAGCCCGCGGCGAGCGCGAGCCCGGCCCCGAGGAGGACCCCGGCGGGCACCCGGACGGCGGCGCCGAGGTCGTGCCGTCCCCCCGCGAGCCGCCGCAGCACGAGGCCGAGGCCGAGCAGGAGCCCGGCGGCGAACCCCCCACCCGGGCGGTGCAGCCCCACGAGGAGCAGGTGGACGGCGACGACGACCATGCTGACGTGGACGGCGCGGGTGACGACCTCCAGCAGCAGGGAGCGCTGCGCCGGGTCCTGCTCCTGCGCCCCCGGCAGCGCCTCCTGCCGGGGGACGCCCCCGGCGCCGACGTCGCGCCCGGCCGACGGCGGGCTCACGGCCGCCTCCTGCCGGGGGCGGGGGCGCGCCCCGTGCGGCGCGTGACGAGGACGAGGCTCGCGACACCGGTCGCGGCGACCGCGAGCACCGTGGTCTCCGCGAGCGTGTCGAGGGCCCGGAACTCCGTGACGACGACGTTGACGACGTTCGTGCCGCCGGCGGCCGCCGCGCCCTCGAGGTAGCCCTCGGCGACCCGGCTGGGGGCGTGCTCGGCCGTGGTGAGGAGGACGACGGCGGTGGCGCCCGCGCCGACCACGACGGACACCGCGACCCGCGCGAGCCGGGGCAGCAGCGGCCGGTGGGGGGTGGTGGCCGACAGCCGACGGAGGACGAGCACGACGACGACGAGCGTGAGGGTCTCGACGAGCACCTGGACGAGCGCGAGGTCGGGAGCGCCGTGGACGACGAACAGCGCGGCGACGAGGTAGCCGGCCACCGACAGCAGGAGGACGGCGACCAGCCTGCGTGACGTCACGACGGTGCCGACGACCGCCACGGCGAGGGGGACCGCGACGAGCAGCTGCGCGGGGGTGTCCCACAGCCGCAGCGGCGGTCCGGAGCCGCCGGGTCCCGCCGGGTCGAGCAGCGCGCCGAGCAGCGGGACCGCGACCACGGTGAGGAGCACGACGGCGAGGTAGCGCGGCAGGTGGCCGTCGTGGGGGCGGTCGGTGACCGCGCGGGCGAGCGCCGCGACCCCCCGTCCGAGCCGGTCCTGGGCCCCCTCGGCGAGCTCCGGTGCGCGGTCCCGACCCCCGCGCAGGGCGTGGCGTGCGCGCTCCAGCCGGCCGCGTCCCACGTGGAGGACCACGCCGAGCACGAGGGTGAGGGCCGAGAGGAGGAGCGGCGGGCCGACGCCGTGCCACAGCGCGAGCTCGTACGCCTCCCCCTCGCCCGGCAGCGCCGCCGCGGACGTCCGCACGAGCTCGTCGACCGCGCCGGGGAGCAGGCCGAGGACCACGCCGGTCGCGCCGAGCCCGACCGCGACGCCCGTCCCGAGCCGGTCGGGGGCCCTTGCGGGCGGGTCGACACCGGGTCGCTCGGCGAAGGCACCCCAGAGGAAGCGGGCCGTGTACGCCACCGTGAGGACGGACCCGACGACGAGCCCCGTGAGGACCGCGACGTCGGCCGGGGCCCTGCCGACGAACGCCTCGAACGCCGCCTCCTTGCCGAGGTAGCCGAGCGTCACGGGCAGGCCGACCATCGACGCGCACGCGAGCGCCGCCGCCACCACGAGCACGCGGTGCCGGGCGAGGCCGGACAGGCTGCGCAGGTCCCGCGTGCCGGCGGCGTGGTCGACGAGCCCCGCGACCATGAACAGGCAGCCCTTGAAGAGCGCGTGGGCGAGCAGCAGCGTGAGACCGGCGAGTGCGGCCGTGCGCGTGCCCGCGCCGACGAGCACGACGAGGAACCCCAGCTGCGCGATCGTGCCGAAGGCGAGCAGCCGCTTGAGGTCGGTCTGGGCGAGGGCGCGCCAGCCGCCCCACACCATGGTCGCGACACCGACGACGGGCACGAGCCACGCCCACGCGGTCGTCTCGGCGAAACCGGGCGCGAGCCGGGCGACGAGGTAGACGCCCGCCTTCACCATGGCGGCCGCGTGGAGGTACGCGCTCACGGGGGTGGGGGCGACCATCGCCGCCGGCAGCCACGGGTGGAACGGCACCTGCGCGGCCTTCGCGAGCGCCCCGAGCAGGACGAGCACGAGCGCCGCGGGCGCGGCGGGCCCGTCGGGCGGCTCCGTGACGATCTCCGAGAGGCGGTAGGTGCCGGCCCGCTCGGCGAGCACGAGGAGGCCGAGGAGCATGCCGAGGCCGGGTCCCGCGGTGACGAGGAGGGCGCGGGTCGCGGCCCGGCGGTGCTCGCGGTCGGCGCCGGCGTCGCCGATGAGGAGGAACGAGCAGACCGTCGTCAGCTCCCAGCCGACGTAGAGCGCGAGGACGTGGTCGGCGAGGACGAGCAGCAGCATCCCGGCACCGAAGAGGACGAGCAGGGCCGCGATCCGGCCGAGGCCTCGCTCGCGGCCGGCGAAGTAGCCGACGGCGTACACGAGGACGAGCGTGCCGACGCCCGTGACGACGAGGGCGAGGACGAGCGAGAGCCCGTCGAGCCGCAGGGGCAGGGCGAGGTCGAGGGTCGGCGCCCACGGCACCTCCTCCGCCGGTCCCCGGCCCGCGAGGACCGCCGGCACCTGTGTGAGGAGCCAGCCGAGAGCCGTGACGGGGGCGAGGGCCGCGACGAGCAGCACCCGCTGCCGCAGGACGGGGGCCAGGACCGCGCACACCACCGCGACGGCGACGTGCGTCGCGAGGAGCCAGGCCACCCGGCCACCCTGGCAGCGCCCGGCGCGGGCGACACGTCGTCGCGGACGGGCTCAGCCCGGCGGGGCGCCGCCCGCCGCGCGCGGCACCTCGACGTCGGCGACGTGGACGTCGACGGGCACGTCCCGACCGAGGGCGTCGAGCACCGCCCGCCTCGTGGTGTCGCGCGCGGCGGCGGCGACCACGCGCACGTCGGCGCCGAGCCGCACCCACACCTCGACCGCCACCCCCGTCACGACCTCGCCGTCGGCCCTCACCCGCAGCCCCACGGGACGGCAGCCGGGCACCGCCGACAGGGCCCGGCGGAGGACGTCGACGACGACCCGCTCGTCGACGTGCAGCGTGCCCGCCGGCACGGTCGCGAGCAGGAGCGGTCGGCCCGGGCGGCTCACACCGCGCAGCCGGGTCGTCACGCGGTCGGCGAGGGCGGGCCAGCCCGACGGCTCGGGCTCCTGCCCCTGCCGCAGCTCGGCGGTCGCGCGGCGCAGCGCCTCACCGCCACCGCCGTCGCGCTCGCCGTCGCCCTCGTCGCCGCCGGGGGTCACGGTCGCCATCGCGCCATCCTCTCCTCCAGCGCCCGTCGTGCCCGGAACAGGTTGCCCCGCACCGCGTCCGGCGTCACGCCCAGCACCTGCGCCACCTCGGGCTGCGACAGCCCCTCGAGCTCGACGAGCACCCAGGCGGCGCGCTGCCCGTACGGCAGCCCGAGCAGCTCCCGCTGCAGCGCCGCCGCCAGCGCACCGGCGGACGCGTGCGTCGCCGGGTCGACCACCTCCTCCGCGGGCCGCTCGGCGACGGTGTCCCGGTCGACCGGCTCGGGCCGGCGCCGGCGGGCGAGGTCGACGGCCTTGTGCGACGTGAGCCCCAGCAGCCAGGTCCGCAGCGAGGACTCGCCCCGGTAGCGCTCGAGCCCTCGCCACGCGGCGACGAGCGCCTCCTGCACCGCGTCCTCCGCGTCCACGGGGTCGCGCAGGAGCCGGCGCGCGTACCGCAGCATCGCCGGGCCGTGGTGGTGGACGACGACCTCGAACGCGTCCCGGTCGCCGAGCGCGGCGGCGCGGGCGAGCGCGAGGTCGTCCGCCGGGTCCTGACCGGCGTCCCCCGCGGGGTGCTCCCGCTGCCGCGCGCCCGCCACGGGCGCAAGGCGACCACCGCTCGCACCCCGCCGCAACCGCTCCGTGGGGTGTGAGCCACGTCACGTCGTCGGCGCGTGCGGATGTCGCCGCCGGGTACGACCCACCTGAGGAACGCCCACCACGGCAGCCGCAGCGCGGCCGCCGTCGACCCGAGAGGACACCCTTCATGGCCCAGGCCAGGACCGACTCCCCCACGAGCACCACGAGCACGACGACCTCCGGCTCCACCGGGCTCGCCGTCAGCGGCGGCGGGTCGAGCGCGCTCGACAGCCCGCAGGGCCGCACGACGATCGCCGACACGGTCGTGTCGAAGATCGCGGGCATCGCGGCACGGGACGTCGTGGGGGTCCACGCGCTCGGCGGCAGCGGCACGCGGGCGGTCGCCGCCCTGCGGGAGCGCATCCCCGGCGGTCGCACGAACGTCAGCCAGGGCGTGGCGGTCGAGGTCGGCGAGCGGCAGGCCGCCGTCGACGTCGACATCGTCGCCGAGTACGGCGTCGCGATCGCCGACCTCGCCGCCGGCATCCGGCAGAACGTCATCTCCGCCGTCGAGCGCATGACGGGGCTGGAGGTGACGGAGGTCAACATCGTCGTCCACGACGTGTACCTCGACACCGGCGAAGAGGACGACGCACCGGCCGAGGCCCCGCGGGTCCAGTGACCCCGGCGGTGGATCTCGCCACCGCGGCCGAGCAGGTCCGCGGGGCGGCGCTCGCCGTCCCCGGCGTCGTGGACCTCCACGGCGGCCTCTTCGGCGAGGTCGCGGTCCACCTCCCGGGCCGGCGCGTCACGGGCGTCCGGCTGCGGGACGGGCTCACCGAGGTCCACGTCGTCGTGCGGACCGGGTCGCCGCTGCGCCCGACGGCCGAGGCCGTGCAGGCCGCGGTGGCCCGCGTCCGACCCGGCGCGGTCGACGTCGTGATCGAGGACGTCACCGAGGGGGACCGGTCGTGAGCGCCCGCGCACGCGAGCGCGTGCTGCCCGTCGTGCGGGCGTCGCTCGCCCGTGTGCGGCGGGCGCTGCCCGGCGACGGACCGGACCCCGCGGCCGCGGCCGCGAGCTGGCGGGCGGAGCGCCGCGCCGTCGCCCGGACCCACCACCCCGACCGGGGCGGGGACGTCGACGCCTACCTCGCGGCGCTCGCCGAGGTCGACGCCCGCCACGGGCGCCTCACCACGGCCGGCCCGCCACCCGGACGCCCGCGCGCGCGCCGGGGCACCGGGGCCCTGCGGCGCCGCGCCCGCCGCGGGGTACGCCGCGCGCGGAGCCTGCTCCCCCGCGGCGTGCCCGGCGCCCGGCGGTGGGCCAGCCTGTGACCGCAGCCGTCCCCCGCACCCCTCCCGACAGCTCCGACGAGACGAGGACACCACCCACATGACGACCTCCGCCGCCGGCCTCCTCGCCGGCCTCCTGCTCGCGCTCGCCTGGACCACGGGGGGCTTCACCGGCCTGCTCCTCGCCATCGTCCTCGGCGGCATCGGCCTGTTCGTCGGCGCGCTCCGCGACGGGTACATCGACCCCGCCGCGCTGCGCCGGGGCCGCCCCCGTGGCTGAGCGGACCCCGGCGGCCCGGCGCGGCCACCTCGAGGTCCGCCCGCGCGTCGTCGACCGCGTCGCGGCCCTCGCCGCCCGCGAGGTGGCCGGGGTCGTGCGGACGCCGGCCGGCCGGCTCGGGCGGGGCGCGCTGCCCGCCGTCCACAGCCGCGTCGACGGTGACCGCGTCCGGCTCGAGGTCGATCTCGCCGTGCGCTGGGGCCGCTCGCTCGCCGACGTCGCCGCCGGCGTCCAGGAGCGCGTCGCGGACCGGGTGGCGGCCCTCACGAGCCTGCACGTCGAGCTCGTCGACGTCACGGTCGAGGAGGTCCTCGTGCCCGCACCCGAGACGTCGAGGCGCGTGACATGACGAGCGACACGACGGGCACGACGGGCACGACGGGCACGACGGGCACGCCGACCGACGCGACCCCGCCCGGGTCCGCGGCTGCGACGACCCGCGGTCACGTGCGCGACGCGCCGCCCCGCCGCGGGGTGCCCGCAGCGGTGCCGGTCGCGGTCGTGCTCGACCTCGCCCTCCTCGGCCTCGGCGTCGTGCTCCTGCGGGAGCTGCTCGTCGACCGCGAGGTAGCCGGCGACGTCCTCGTGCCGGGCGAGCCGTGGCTCGCCCCGCTGCTGGGATCGGCGACGTCCGTGCTCGCCGGCACGACGGCCGCCGTGGCGGGCGTCTCGATCGCGGTGCTCGGTGCGCTGCTCCTCCTCCTCGCCCTCGCCCGGCGCCCGCGCCGGACCGCGACCCTCGGCGGCGGGGCGACGCCCGTCCACCTGCCGTGGCGCTCCGTGGCGGCCCTCGCCGCCGACGCCGCCCTGCGCGCGGACGAGGTGGAGGCCTCGCGCGCCTCCGCCCGCGGGCGGAGCGTCGTCGTCGACGTGACCCTCGACCCTCGCGTCCCCCACGACCCGGCCGCGGTGCGGACGGACGTAACGGACCGCGTCGATGAGGTCCTCGCCGGTCTCGAGCGCCCGGTCCGCGTCCGGGTCCGCACCCACGGGGTGGTGCCGCGATGAGCCGCACCGTCGTCGGGGTCGACCGCGCCGTCGTCGCCGTGCTCGGGGTCCTGCTGCTGGCCGGCGGCAGCGCACTCGCGCTGTGGTCGCTCGGCCGATGGCCCGCGGCGTGGTGGCCGGGCACCGCCGAGGAGGTCGACGCATCCGGCCTCGCCGCGCTCGCGGAGCACCCGTGGTGGCCGTGGGCGCTCGGGGTCGTGGGGGTCGTGGCCGTCGCCCTCGCGCTGCGGTCCCTCGTGGCCCACGCGGTGCGCCCGCGCGTGGGCAGCCTGCGCCTGCATCCCGCACCGCTGCCCGGGCGGCTGCGCGCCGACCTGGGCGCCGTGGCCGGCGCCGCCTCCCGCGCGCTGCAGGCGCAGCCCGGCATCGACGAGTGCGGCGCGCGGCTGCGGCTGGAACGGCACCTGCCGGTCGTCGAGCTGCACGCGCGGGTCGACGCCTCGACCCCGGTGTCCGTCGTGCGGTCGGCGGTGGACCGGACGCGCGAGGAGCTGTCCGCCGTCGTGCCGGAGGGCGCGGTCGCCCTCCGCGTCACCGTCAGCGTCGACCGGGACCGGTACGAGAACCCGCGCGTCCGCTGACGCGCACCACGACCCCGGTCGGCGGACCCGCCGACCGGCCCGACCGGGCCGAGCGGCCCGGCGACACGGAGGAGGGGACCCTGATGGGACTCGCGGACAAGGCCCGCAACGCGGGTGAGGAGCTCGCCGGCAGGGCGAAGGAGGCCGCCGGGAAGGTGACCGGCAACGAGGAGCTGGAGGCCGAGGGCCGTGCCCAGCAGGCGAAGGCCGACCTCAAGCAGGCCGGCGAGAACGTGAAGGACGCGTTCGGGGCCTGACCCGTCACCCTGGGTGCCGGCGCGCGCGGCTCAGCGCTTCGCGCGCCGGCCCTGCGGCCGCGTCGACGAGTCGCCGCCCTTGCCGGTCAGCGAGTGGAACAGGCCCTTGAGCCGGCGCTTGTTCTCCGGCTTGCGGGCTTCCTTGACCGCAGCCCCCGCGAGGGCCGCCTTTCCCATGCGTCCGAACATGACAGGCCCGTACCCCGCCGGGAGGGCCCCATGCCCTAGACGAACTCGACCCGCAGCGTCGCGGTCGTCGGGCGCGACTGGCACATGAGGCGCAGGCCGCGCTCCAGCTCGTCGGGCTCGAGGGCGTAGTTCGCGTCCATCTCGACGTCCCCCTCGACGACGCGCGCCCGGCACGTGCCGCAGACACCGCCCCGGCACGCGTACGGCGCATCGGCGCGGACCCGGAGGACGGCGTCGAGGACGGTCTCGTCGTCACCCGCGACGCTCACGACGCTGCGCCGGCCCGCGAGCAGGACCTCGACCTCGCTGGTCCCGGGAGCGCTCGACGGCCGCTCCCGCCGGGCGACCGGCTCGGCGTGGAACAGCTCGACGTGGACGTGCGAGCGCTCGACGCCCAGCTCCCCGGTGAGGGTGTCCCGGACCGCTGTCACCATCTCCAGCGGTCCGCAGAGGAACCAGTCGTCGACGTCGTCGACGTCGAGGAGCGTCCGGGCGAGCGCGAGGAGGCGGTCGCGGTCGATGCGCCCGCTCAGCAGCGGCGACTCCTGCTCCTCCCGGCTCAGCACGTTGAGCAGCCGGAAGCGGGCGCCGTGACGATCGCGGAGGTCGTACAGCTCCTCGAGGAACATCACGTCGCGGGCGGTCCGGTTGCCGTACACGAGGGTGACGCGGCTGTCGGGCTCCGCGGCGAGGACCGCGCGGGCGATGCCGAGGACCGGCGTGATGCCGCTGCCGGCGACGACACCGGCGACGTGACGGGCGCGGGAGGGGTCGACGTCGAGGCCGAAGCTGCCGCCGGGGGCGGCGACGTCGAGCGTGTCCCCGGGGCGGAGGTCGGTCGTGGCGTAACGCGTGAAGACGCCCTCGGGGATCGCCTTGATGCCGACGGTGAGCTCGGTCGCCCCCGGCTCCCCGCACAGGGAGTAGGTGCGGCGCACCTCCTGCCCGTCGAGGACCGCCCGGACGGTGAGGTGCTGGCCGGGGCGGGCCGTGTAGGTGGCCCGCAGCTCCTCGGGCACGGCGAGGGACACTGCGACCGAGTCGTCGGTGAGCCGCTCCACGGCCGTGACCCGCAGCGGGTGGAAGGCACCACCGGGCACGTCGGCGGGGGTCGCGGGAGCCTGCCCGGTGGTCTCCGCGGTGGTCTGCGTCACGGCTCAGAACTCCTTGAAGTGGTCGAACGGCTCGCGGCACGTGAGGCAGCGCCACAGCGACTTGCACGCGGTCGAGGCGAAGCGCGCAAGCTCCTCGGTGTCGGTCCCGCCGCAGCGGGGGCAGGCGGGGGCCACGCCGGGCCCGAGCCCCGGGCGGTAGCCGAGCTCGAGCGGCACGGGCCCGCCGGCGGCACGCGGGCCGGGCGGCGCGATGCCGTACTCGGCGAGCTTGCGGCGGCCGTCGGCGCTCAGCCAGTCCGTCGTCCACGCGGGGTCGAGGACGATGCGCACGTCGACGGCCGGCGCCCCGGCGGCGAGGAGCGCGCCGCGGACGTCGGCGGTGATCTCGTCCATCGCCGGGCACCCGGAGTACGTGGGGGTGATGTCGACGCGCACGGCGCCGTCGTCGGCGACGACGACGTCGCGGAGGACGCCGAGGTCGGCGATGGTGAGGACCGGGATCTCGGGGTCCGTCACCTGCTCGAGGACGCGCACGGCGTCGTCGCGGGCGAGCACGGCTACCAGCTGGCGCCGGGGTGCGAGCGGGCGACGTGCTGCAGCTCGGCGAGCAGGTAGCCGAGGTGCTCGGTGTGGAGGCCCCGTCGGCCCCCGCTCGGCGACCACGACGTCACCGGGCGGGTGAGGGTCGCGTCGGCGAGGACGGCGTCGACCGTCGTCTCCCACGTCGCGTGCACGGGCTCGGGGTCCGGCGCGACCCCGGCGGCGACGAGCCGCGTGACGACGTCGTCGGCCTCCCACAGCTCCGCCGCGTACGCCCACACGGCCTCGAGCCCCGCCTGGACGCGGTCGTGGGACTCCGGTGTCCCGTCGCCGAGGCGCACGACCCACGTGGCGGCGTGGTCGAGGTGGTACCGCGACTCCTTGACCGCCTTGCGGGCGACCGCCGCGAGCACGGGGTCCACCGACGACGACAGGGCCGCGAAGAACGGCACGTGCCAGGCGGACACGAGGAGCTGGCGCGCCATCGTCTGCCCGAAGTCGCCGTTCGGCTGCTCGACGAGCTGGCACGACAGGAAGTCACGCTCGTCGCGGTGGTAGGCGAGATCGTCCTCGCTGCGGCCCGTGCCGTCGACCTCGCCGACCCTCGTCAGCAGGGTGCGGGCCTGACCCAGCAGGTCGAGGCCGATGTTGAGGAGGGCGACGTCCTCCTCGATCGTCGGGCCCCGCGCGGCCCACTCCCCGAGCCGCTGGCCGAGCACGAGCGCGTCGTCGGCGAGGCGCAGGGTGTAGACGGCGAGGTCCTGCGGGTCGACCCCGTCGGGCACGACGGCCTCGGCGGGGCCGACCTCCTCAGGGGCGGTCACAGGTTCTCGACCTCGTCGGGGACGGTGTAGAAGGTCGGGTGCCGGTAGGGCTTGTCGCCCGCGGGGTCGAAGAACGCGTCCTTCTCGTCGGGGCTGCTCGCCGTGACGTCCTCGGCACGTACGACCCAGATGCTCACGCCCTCCTGCCGACGGGTGTAGACGTCACGGGCGTTGCGCAGGGCGAGGGTCGCGTCGGCCGCGTGGAGGCTGCCGACGTGCGTGTGGGACAGGCCCCGGCGGCTGCGGACGAAGACCTCCCAGAGGGGCTCCCGGTCGCTCATGCGGCGCGCGCCACCGCGGAGCGCCGGGCGGCGTGCGCCGCCGCCGCCTCCCGCACCCACGCGCCCTCGTCGTGGGCGCGCCGCCGGGCCTCGAGGCGCTGGCGGTTGCAGGGCCCGTCGCCCTTGACCACGCGCATGAACTCGTCCCAGTCGGGCGTGCCGAAGTCGTAGTGGCCACGCTCGTCGTTCCAGCGCAGCTCCGGGTCGGGGACGCGCAGCCCGAGGAAGTCGGCCTGCGGCGCCGTGACGTCGACGAACTTCTGCCGCAGCTCGTCGTTGCTGAACCGCTTGATGCCCCACGCCATCGACTGCGCGCTGTTGGGGGAGGCGTCGTCCGGGGGGCCGAACATCATGAGGGAGGGCCACCAGAACCGGTCGAGGGCGTCCTGCGCCATCCGGCGCTGCGCCTCGGTGCCGCGCACCAGGGTGAGCATGCCCTCGAAGCCCTGCCGCTGGTGGAAGGACTCCTCCTTGCACACCCGGGTCATGGCGCGGGCGTAGGGACCGTAGGAGCAGCGCGACAGGGGGACCTGGTTCATGATCGCGGCGCCGTCGACGAGCCAGCCGATCGCCATGGTGTCCGCCCACGTCAGCGTGGGGTAGTTGAAGATCGTCGAGTACTTCTGCTTCCCCGCGTGGAGGGCGTCGAGCAGGTCCGCGCGGTCCGCGCCGAGCGTCTCGGCGGCCGAGTAGAGGTAGAGGCCGTGGCCGGCCTCGTCCTGGACCTTCGCGTAGAGGATGGCCTTGCGCCGCAGGCTGGGCGCCCGGGTGATCCAGTTGCCCTCGGGCTGCATGCCGATGATCTCGGAGTGGGCGTGCTGCGCGATCTGGCGGACGAGCGTCCGGCGGTAGCCCTCCGGCATGGCGTCGCGGGGCTCGATCCGGCCGTCGTCGGCGACGACCGCGTCGAAGGCGGCCTGCTCGGCGGCGGTGAGGCCGTCGACCCGCTCCTCGGTCACCGTCATGAGGTCCTCCTGAAATCCCTACCGCTCGTTCGAGAATCCACTGTGCGACGGCACGACGCCCCTGTCAAGGGGGAACGGCCCTGCTCAGGGACCGGGACACCTGTGTCGCCGACAGGGTGTCACCGTCCCGGCGCGAGCGGTGGTGAGCCGGCGACGCCGCTCGTGGTGCGGGCGCCGCGGACGAGGTCGGCGACCGCGTCGTGCGCGTCGACCGCCGGGCGCCACCCCAGCTCGACGCGGGCCCGCGTCGTGTCCATCAGCGGGGTCCACACCCCCATGTCGAGCCAGCCGGGGTCGGTGGGCTGCAGGCGCAGTCCCCACGTGGCCGCGACGACGGGGCGCAGCAGGCCGAGCGGCACCGCGACGGCGCGGCGGGCGCCGAGCGCCCGCACGAGGTCGGCCCCGCTCACCTCGGGTTCACCGGCGACGTTGAGACCGCCCCGCGGGCGGGCGTGGACGGCGAGGCGGAGCGCCTCGGCGAGGTCCGAGGGGTGGACGACCTGCGTCCGCAGACGGGCGGGCACCGGCAGGGCGGGCAGCGTCACCCGGCCGAGGACGGCGCGGGGCACGAGCGGCCCGAGGAAGTAGCGGCCGATCTCGGCCCCGGCGCCGCGCTGGACGACGACGGCAGGCCGCACCCGGGTGACGGAGAGCCTGTCCTCACCCGCCTCGAGGTCGTCGAGGTAGCGCTCCGCCGCCGCCTTCTGCCGGCTGTACGGCGAGCCGCTCACGCCGCCCGTGGGCCAGGACTCGTCGACGCGGCGGTCCTTGGGCCCGGGGCTGTACGCCCCGACGCTGCTGACGTGCACGAGGTGCGGCACACCGGCGTCGAGCAGCGCGGCGGTCAGCGTGCGGAGCCCACCGAGGTTGACCCGGCGCAGGGACGGCTCGTCCCGCGACGGCTGGATCCGCCACGCGAGGTGCACGGCGACGTCGCAGCCGCGGGCGGCGGCCGCGACGCGGCCACGCGACGCCGGGTCGCCCAGGTCCGCCGCCACCCACGTCGCCCCCGACCACGGCCGGAGGGAGGTGTCGGGCGGGCGTCGGACGACGCCGACGACCTCCTCGACGTGGGGGTCGGCGAGGAGGGCGGGCAGCAGGGCGGAACCGACGTTGCCGGTGGCCCCGGTGAGGAGGACGCGCACCCGTCCCACCCTCGTCGGGGCGTCCCCGACGTGCACGCGCTCGCGACCGGACCGGTGTCCGGCGCCGACACGCCGCGCGACCTGCGCGGACGCTGCCCGGGTGGGGCTCCGCGACGCTACCGTTGCGCGCTAGGGAGGACGCATGAGCGGTACCGACGGGGTCAGGCAGCGTGGTCGACCTGCTCGCCACTCGCTCGACGAGCTGGTGCAGATCGTCGCGGAGGAGTTCATCGAGCGCGGGTACGACGCCACGTCGATGGAGGACCTCGCCCGCGCGACCGGCCTCACGAAGGCCGCGCTCTACCACCACGTGCCGGGCAAGGAGCAGTTCCTGCGCCTCGCCGTGGCGCGTGGTGTCGACGCCCTCGAGGCCGCCTTCGACGAGGCGGAGCAGCAGCCGCGGCCCGCCATCGAGCAGCTGGAGACCGTGGTGCGCCGCAGCGTCGACGTTCTCGTCGACAACCTGCCGTACGTCACCCTGCTCCTGCGGGTGCGGGGCAACACCGAGACCGAGCAGTGGGCGCTCGCCCGCCGCCGCGACCTCGACGCCCGCGCCGCCGCCCTCACGAGCAAGGCGGCCGCCGACGGCGACCTCGACCCGGAGATCGACGCGCGGCTCGTGACGCGGCTCGTCTTCGGCGCCGTCAACTCCCTCACCGAGTGGTACCGGCCCGACGGGCAGACGCCGCCGCAGGCGGTCGCCGACGTGCTGAGCCGCATGCTGGTGGAGGGGCTGCGGCCCCGCCCCTGACACCGTCGTGCCGTGCCGCGCCGCCCCCCGACCTTGACGCTGCCGGGGCCGGACGCGTTACATGGTCGCGACCGTTCCCGACCGTGCGGTCAGGAAACACCGGGGCCGACGGTCCCTGCGAGGAGGCGGCGTGACGTCGGAGACGACGACCCGGACCGTCGTCGGGGTCGTCGGCGCGGGGACGATGGGCGCCGGGATCGCGCACGTCGCCGCCGCGGCGGGCCACGACACCCTGCTCCTCGACGCCCGCGACGGCGCCGCGGCCGCCGCCGTCGAGCAGGTGGGCCGGCGGGTCCGCCGGTCGGTCGAGAAGGGCCGGCTGGACGAGGCCGACGCCGAGGCGCTGCTCGCACGCCTGCGGCCCGCTGCCGACCTCACCGACCTCGCGGGCTGCGGGCTCGTCGTGGAGGCGGTCGTGGAGGACCCCGCCGTCAAGCAGGAGCTGCTCCGCGAGCTCGCCGGGGTGGTCGCCGCCGACACCCTGCTCGCGACCAACACGTCCTCGCTGTCGGTGGGGGCGATCGCGACGGCGCTGCCCCGGCCCGGTCGGGTGCTCGGCCTGCACTTCTTCAACCCCGCGCCGCTCATGCGGCTGGTCGAGGTCGTGCGCGCCCCCTCGACCGACCAGGCCGCCGTCGACGCCGCCGTCGCGCTCGTCGCGGCGTGGGGCAAGACCCCCGTCGTCTGCGCGGACACCCCCGGCTTCGTCGTCAACCGGGTCGCCCGGCCCTACTACGGGGAGGCGTTCCGGCTGCTCGCCGACCCGGTCGGGGGTCTCGACCCCGCGACGGTCGACGCGCTCCTCACGGGGGCGGGCGGGTTCCCGATGGGCCCGTGCGCCCTCACCGACCTCATCGGGCAGGACGTCAACGCCGCCGTCAACCGGGCCGTGTGGGAGGGCTTCGACCGCGACCCGCGCTTCACGCCGTCCGTCGTGCAGGACGCGCTCGTGGCCGCGGGCACCCTCGGTCGCAAGAGCGGTCGCGGCTTCCTCGACCACACCGAGGGCGCCGACGCGCCGCAGCCCGCGACCGTCGAGCCGTGCACGGGCCCCGCGCTGCGGCCCGGACGGGGCCTGGATCCCCTCGCGCGCCGCGCCGGCTGGCACGACCAGGGCGAGGAGCCCGGCAGCGTCGAGGTCGTGCCGACCGACGGGCGCACCGCCGCCGCGGTCGAGGCGGCCCTCGGTCGACCCGTCGTGGTGCTCGACGCCGTCCGGGACCCTGCCACCGCGACCCGGGTCGGCGCGGTCGCCTCCCCCGCCTGCCCGCCCGGGGCCCTCGCGGCGCTGGCCGCCGCCCTCGCGCCCGCGGGTGTGGCCGTCTCCCCCCTCCCCGACGTGCCGGGCCTCGTCGTCGCGCGCACCGCGGCCGCCCTCGTCGCCGCGGCCGAGGACGCCGTCGAGTCGGGCGTCACCGACCGGGCCGGCGTCGACCGGGCGATGGAGCTCGGCGCAGGACACCCCGCGGGCCCGCTCGCCTGGGGGCGGGACCTCGGCGACCGCTGGGTCGTCGGCGTCCTCGACGCGCTCCACGCCGCCGAGCCCACGGGGCGCTACCGCGTCCCCGCGACGCTGCGGGCGCGCGCCATGCTCGCCGCCGACCGGGTGTCGCGCGGCCTCGGCATCGGGCTCGTCGCGGCCGGGCCCGGGCACGGGACCGTGCGGGCCACGGTGACCGAGACGTGGCTCAACGGCTTCGGCATCGTCCACGGCGGGCTCGTGGCGGTCCTCGCCGACACCGCCCTCGCCGTCGCGTGCAACAGCCACGGCCCGCTCACCGTCGGCGCCGGTCTCGACGTCGTGTGGGTGTCACCGGGCCGCACCGGGGACGTGCTCGTCGCCGAGGCCCGCGAGCGCGTGCGCTACGGCGCCGGCGCGCGCAACGGCGTGTACGACATCACGGTGCGGCGCGACGACGGCTCCGGGACCGGGGACGTCGTCGCGGAGGTCCGCGGCCGCACCCGCTCCGTCGGTCCCGTCCCCGCCCCGAGCCCCGACAGCCCCCCACAGGAGGACACGTGAACGACGCCGAGAGCCGCACCGCGTGGCTCGTGGACGGGGTCCGCACCCCGGTCGGCCGCTACGGCGGCGCCCTGGCGGCCGTCCGGCCCGACGACCTCGCCGCCCACGTCGTCGCCGCGCTGCGGGAACGGCAGCCGGGCGTCGACTGGGACCGGGTCGACGAGGTCGTCCTCGGCTGCGCGAACCAGGCGGGGGAGGACAACCGCGACGTGGCCCGGATGGCGCTGCTGCTCGCCGGGCTGCCCGACACCACCCCCGGGATCACCGTCAACCGGCTGTGCGCGTCCGGCGCCGACGCCGTCGCGCACGCCGCCCGCATGGTCCGCACCGGGGAGGCCGACTGCGTCGTCGCGGGCGGCGTCGAGTCGATGAGCCGCGCCCCGTTCGTCATGGGCAAGGCGGAGACCGCGTTCGACCGGCGTGCGGAGGTCCACGACACGACGATCGGCTGGCGGTTCGTCAACCCCCGCATGCGCGAGGCCCACGGCACGGACTCGATGGGCGAGACCGCCGAGAACGTCGCGGAGGACCACGGCGTCGCCCGCGAGGACCAGGACGCGTACGCGCTGCGCTCGCAGCAGCGCTACGGCGCCGCGCGCGACGCCGGCTGGTTCGACGGCGAGATCGTCCCGGTCCCGGTGCCGCAGCGGAAGGGCGACCCCGTCGTCGTCGACGCCGACGAGCACCCCCGCCCGGGCACGACCGCCGAGCAGCTCGCCCGGCTGCGGCCGGCGTTCCGCGCGGGCGGGAGCGTCACCGCCGGCAACTCCTCCGGCGTCAACGACGGCGCCGCCGCGCTGCTCGTCGCGAGCGAGGCCTTCGTCCAGCGGCACGGCCTGGAGCCCCTCGCGCGGGTGACCGGTGCCGCGAGCGCCGGGGTCCCGCCCCGCGTCATGGGTGTCGGCCCGGTGCCGGCCACCGAGAAGCTGCTCGGGCGCGCCGGGCTCGGGATCGGCGACGTCGACCTCGTCGAGCTCAACGAGGCGTTCGCCGCGCAGGTGCTCGCCGTGCTCCGCGGGCTCGGTCTGCCGGACGACGCCGAGCACGTCAACCCGCACGGCGGGGCCATCGCCGTCGGGCACCCGCTCGGCATGAGCGGGGCCAGGCTCGCGCTCACCGCCGCCCGCGCCCTCGCCCACCGCGAGGCCCGCCGCGCCGTCGTCACGATGTGCGTCGGGGTCGGGCAGGGCGTGTCCCTGCTGCTGGAACGCTGAGGAGGAGACCCGTGGCACTGCTCGAGAGCTACGTCGCCGGAGCGTGGCGCACCCCGGACGACGAGGGCGCACCCCTGCTCGACGCCGCCACCGGTGCGGAGGTCGCCCGCATCTCCACACGGCCCGTCGCGGCCGCGGACGCCGTCCGGCACGCCCGCGAAGTCGGCGGGCCCGCGCTGCGGGCGATGACGTTCCACGAGCGCGCCATGCTCGTGAAGGAGCTCGCCCTCGCCCTCAAGGAGCACCTCGACGAGCTCTACGAGCTGTCGTACGCGACCGGCGCCACGGCCCGGGACACCGCCGTCGACGTCGACGGCGGCATCGTCACGATGCTCGGGATGTCGTCGGTCGCGCGGCGGACCCTGCCGAACGACGTCGTTGCGGTCGACGGGCCCGTCGAGCGGGTGAGCCGCGGCGGCACGTTCCTCGCCCAGCACGTGTGGACCCCGCTCCGCGGCGTCGCCGTGCAGGTCAACGCGTACAACTTCCCGGTCTGGGGGGCGCTGGAGAAGCTCGCGCCGGCGCTCGTCGCCGGCGTGCCGAGCATCGTGAAGCCCGCGGAGCAGACGTCGTACGTCACCGAGCGGACGGTCCGCCTCGCGCTCGCGACCGGGATCCTGCCGGAGGGCGCGCTGCAGCTGCTCGTCGGCGCCCCCGACGGGCTCCTCGACGCGCTCGACGCCCAGGACCTGCTCGGGTTCACCGGGTCGGCGGAGACCGCCGCCGTGCTGCGTGCCCACCCGGCGGTCGTGCAGCGCGGCGTGCGGTTCACCGCCGAGGCGGACTCCCTCAACGCCGCCGTCCTCGGCCCGGACGCCACACCGGGCACGCCGGAGTTCGACCTCTTCGTCACGGAGGTCGCCCGGGAGATGACGGTGAAGGCCGGGCAGAAGTGCACCGCCGTGCGGCGGGCGTTCGTGCCGTCGTCGCTCCTGGCCGACGTCGAGGGCGCGCTCGCCGCGCGCCTGGCGACGGCGACCGTCGGCGACCCACGCGACCCCGCCACCCGGGTGGGGGCGCTCGTCGACCTCGAGCAGCGCGACGCCGTGCGCGCGGCGACCCGTCGCATCGCCGCCGACGCGAGCGTCGTCAGCGGGTCCCTCGACGACGTCGCGGTCGCCGGACTCGAGCGGGGCGCGTTCATGGCGCCGGTCCTGCTCCGCGCCCACGACGCCCGCTCGTCCGCCGCGCACGAGGTGGAGCCGTTCGGGCCGGTCGCCTCGCTCATGGCGTACGACCGCACCGACGAGGTCGTCGACCTCCTCGCGCTGGGGCGCGGCTCCCTCGTCGCGAGCGTCGTGAGCCACGACGAGCGCTTCGTCCGCGACGTCGTGCTCGGCGCCGCCGCCCACCACGGCCGGGTCCTCGTCCTCGACCGCGACGACGCCGCCGAGTCGACCGGTCACGGCAGCCCGCTCCCGCACCTCGTCCACGGCGGGCCCGGCCGCGCCGGCGGCGGGGAGGAGCTCGGCGGGGTGCGCGGGGTGTTCCACCACATGCAGCGCACCGCCGTCCAGGGCAGCCCCGACATGCTGACCGCCGTCACCGGGCAGTGGGTCGCCGGGTCGCGGCGCCGCACCGACGGCCCGCACCCGTTCCGGAAGTCGATGGCCGAGCTCGCCGTCGGCGACGCGTTCGTGTCCGACTGGCACGACGTCACCGCCGAGGACATCGACTCGTTCGCCGTCATGACCGGCGACACGTTCTACGCCCACACCGATCCCGACGCCGCGGCCGCGAACCCCATCTTCGGCGGGATCGTGGCGCACGGGTACTGGGTGCTGTCGCGCGCGGCCGGGCTGTTCGTCGACCCCGCGCCCGGCCCCGTGCTCGCCAACACGGGCCTGGAGAACCTCCGCTTCACCGAACCCGTGCGGGTGGGGGACCGCATCCGGGTGGCGCTGACGTGCAAGGCGCTCAACCCGCGCGAGCACACCGACTACGGCGAGGTCCGCTGGGACGCACAGGTGACGAACGACCGCGACGAGCTGTGCGCGACCTACACGCTGCTCACGATGGTGACGAAGCAGCCCCGCTGACGCGGCCGCGCCGGCGCTCGACGGCGGGGACCGGCACCGGGCCGGTCCAGCCCGCGCGACGGGCCACGGCGACCGCCTGCAGCTGCGAGGACACCCCGAGCTTGCGGAGCACCGCGCGGATCTGCGCGCGGACGGTCGTCTCCGACACGACGGCGCGGTCGGCGATCCCGGCGGCGGGCACGCCCTCCCCGAGGAGGCGGAGGACCTCGGCCTCGCGCGGGGACAGTGCACGCAGCGGCGCCAGCCGCGCCTCCTCCTCCGCGGCCGCCCGCAACGCCAGCGCGACGAGCCGGTCCCGCTCGCCGGCGGTGGTGACGTCGCCGCCCGAGCGTGCCGCCTCGAGGGCGGACAGCATGACCGGCAGGGGGGTGCTCTTCGGCAGCACGCCCCGGGCGCCGGCGAGCAGCGCGCGCCCCCACCGGGCCTCGTCGGGCTCGCCCGTGACGACGACGACGACCCACCCGGCCGCGGTCAGCGGCGCCACGAGCCGGCCGCCGTCGCCCAGGCCGGCGAGATCGAGGTCGAGCCACAGCACGGCAGGCGGGCGCGCCTCGAGGTCCCGGCGGAGCGCGTCGAGGTCGGCGGCGCCCGCGAGGTCGAGGACCTCGCACGGCACCTCCTGCGCGGCCAGGCTCATGGCGACGGCCTGGGCGAGCAGGCGGTGGTCCTCCACGACGACGACCCCGCGGGCCGCGTCGGGGTCGCCCGGGACGCTCACCCCCACGGGCCACCAGCCCGGGCCGTGCCGGCCCGGCGCCCGTCCCGCCGGCCGCCGGCGCGCGGCAGGTCGAGCACGAACGTGGCGCCCTGCCGGTCGCGGGGCGACGCGAGCCGCAGCTCGCCTCCCGCCGACCGGGCCAGCCGGCGGGCGTGCGCGAGGCCGATGCCCTCGCCGCGGGAGGCGTCCCCGCGGGCCCCGGGGGCGAAGAGCCGGCCCCGGAGGGAGGGGGACACGCCGGGCCCGTCGTCGCGGACGACCACGCGCACGGTCCCGGCGTCGACGTCCTCGACGACCACCTCGACGGCGGCGCCGGGCGCGTGGACGAGGGCGTTGTCGAGGAGCGTCGACACGACCGTCGCGAGGTCGTCGGGGTGGATCCCGACGACGCACCCGCTCGGCGCCCACCGCACGGTCGCCAGCCGCTCCCGCATGGTGACGACGACGGGGCGGACGACGTCGTCGACGCAGGTGCGGCGGTCCTCACCCGCCTGCCGGTGGCCCGCGTGGGCGGGGGCGGCCGGCGCGAGGAGCCGCTCGAGGCGCTCGAGCTCGGCGCGCACCGACCGGGCGAGCTCACCGTGCTCCTCCCGCCGCAGGGGTCGGCCGCGGACCGCGCCGTGGAGGACGTCCTGCGCGCAGCGCACGCCGGCGAGCGTCGCGCGCGCGTCGTGGAGGCGGGCGCGGTCGGCGGCGTCGCGTCGCTGGTGCTCGACCAGCTCGTCGAGCACGAGCCGCTCCCGCGCCGCGTCGGCGCGGAGGACGGCCAGCAGCCCACGGACCGTCACGAGGCACAGCGCCATGGTCGCGACGAGGTCGCTCCCGACCGCCACGACGAGCAGCAGCCCGCCGAGGGGCCAGCCGAGTGCAGCCACGCCTGCGAGGAGGACGCAGCGCAGGGACCCGACGACGAGGAGCAGCCGGACGGCGACGTTGAGGTCCCCGTCGAGCGTCGTGGCCCGCCCGAGGCGTACGGCCACGCAGGCCCCGCCCGTCGCGAGGAGGAGGTGGGTGGCGACCGCGTACCCGGCCGGGACCGCCGCGCCGGGCAGCGCGAGACCCCACACGAGTGCGGCGACCTGTACCGCGACCGCGGCGCCCGCCACGCCGAGGGTGAGGCGCAGCGGGCGCACGCGCGCGTCGACCTGCGCGGCACGACAGGCCGCCCGCACCGGTGCGGCCAGCACGAGGAACCCGACGACGTGGACGACGAGGCCGACGTCGTGCCGGGCCAGGGCCCCCGGGTCGCCGCCGCCCGGCGGGAGCAGGGGCGTCGCCGCCGCGGCGCCCACGAGACCCGCTCCGACGAGCCCGGTCGGTGCGCGGTCGGTGCGACCCGACCGCACGAGGACCACCACCCCCGACACGAGCAGGCCGAGGCCCACGACCCCCCGCGCCGCCTCGACGAGCACGAGCACGACCGCCACCGGCCAGTGCCCGCCCCCGGCCGCCGCGGCGAGGGCACCCGCCAGGACGACGACCACGCCGGCGACGACCGACGCCGTGTGCCGCGGCGGCACCGGTTCGGTGGTCCGGCGACGCCGGTCCGGCCCCGTGTACGACGCCGCCCCTGACCTACCCCTCGTCCCCACGGCGGAGAACCTAGGCAGGGGCCCGGACCCCCACCAGGGAGTCGGGCAGGGCCGGACCGAACGACCCTCGGCGCCCTCACCCGTTCGGACGACCCTCGACGGCAGGGAACCCGGACGGGGCCGGCTGCGTCCCATGGGCATGGCAGGGCCGCGGACCTCCCGGGTGCTCGCCGTCGGCTTCGTCGTCGGCGCCGTCGTCGTGCTGCCCGCCGCGCTGCTCGCCCTCGTGTGGCAGCCCGCCGAGCTGGTGTTCCCGTTCCTCACCCCCGGTCTCGTCCTGCTGCTCCCGCTGAACGCCGCCATGGCGGACTGGCCCGGCGCCGTCAACATGACGCTGGGCGCCCTGGCGAACGGACTCGTCGTCGGGGTCGTCGCGGTCCTCCTCGTGCGGCTGTGGGGCATGCTGCGCGGATGGCGCACCCCTCCCACGCCCTCGTCCGGGCCGTCTCGCCCCGGCTCGCCGACGCCGAGCTGACGCACCTCGACCGGGTCCCGATCGACGCCGGGCGCGCCGCCGCCCAGCACGCGGGCTACGTCGACCTGCTCCGCGCCCTCGGTCACGAGGTCGTCGAGGTGGCGCCCGCACCGGAGCACCCCGACGGGACCTTCGTCGAGGACGCGGTCGTCGTCGTCGACGACCTCGCGGTGTGCACCCGGCCCGGTGCGGCCAGCCGGCGCGGGGAGGTGGCGTCCGTGCGCGACACCCTCCACGCGCTCGGGGTGCGGACCGCCGACGTCCCGGCGCCGGCGACGATCGACGGGGGCGACGTCCTGCAGGTCGGCCCGACGGTGTTCGTGGGCCTCGGCGGTCGCACCGACGCCGCCGGTGTCGCGGCCCTCGAGGCCGCCGTCCACCCGCTCGGGCGCAGTGTCGTCCCGGTGGAGGTGACGGGCTGCCTCCACCTCAAGAGCGGCGCGACGGCCCTGCCCGACGGGACGGTCGTCGCGGTCACCTCGTGGCTCGACACCGCCCCGTTCGAGGCCGCCGGGCTCGAGGTCGTCGAGGCCCCGGAACCCGCGGGGGCCGACCTCCTGCTCAGCGGGCAGCGGGTGGTGGTGTCGGCCGCGGCACCGGCCACCGCGGCGCTCGTGCGCGCCCGCGGGTTCGAGGTGCACGCCGTGGCGATCGACGAGCTGGAGAAGGCCGAGTGCGGCGTCACGTGCCTGTCGGTGCTCCTCGACGTGCCGGCGCGCCCCTGAGGAGCGCGTCGCGCAGCCCGAGCCCGAGGTCGCGCAGGTCCCGCATCGCGGTCACGCCGCCGTCGGCCGACACCGCCGGGCCGGTCGCGAGGGCGGCGTAGGCGAACCACCGCCCGTCCGCGCCCAGCAGCCCCACGTCGGCGCGGACGTCGACGTCGCGGCCCGTCTTGCTCAGCAGCTGGACCCCGCCCTCGCCCTCGACGTGCGCGAGGGGGTCGAGACCGAGTCCGGAGCCGACCATCGAGAGGTCGGCGCCGAGGGCGAGCCAGCCGCGGACCGTCGACGCGACCGCACGGGACGGCTCGTCGCGGGCGAGACCGGCGAGGAGGGCGGAGAGCTCCGCGGCCGTGCCCTCCGAGAGGCGCGGCGGGTCGGCGGGGCCGCGGACGTCCCTCACCCGGTCGAGGAGCCGGGTCCGGTGCAGCCCGAGCCGCGCACGCTCGGCGTCCACCCGGTCCGCGCCCACGACGGCGAGGAGGAGGTTGGTCGCGAGGTTGTCGCTCACCGCGGCGATGAGGACGGCGAGGTCGCCGACCGACAGGACGGGCACCCGGAGGTGCTGGAGGAGCCCGGAGTCCGCCACCGGCGGCACCGCGTCGACCGTGACGGGCTCGTCGGCGGAGAGGGTGCCCTCGTCGACGGCGCGGGCGAGCGCGAGCAGCAGGAGGAGCTTGCCGACGCTCGCGGTGGAGCGGACCTCGTCCGCCCGGTGGGCGGCGACCTCGCGACCCTCGACCGTCCGGACGCTGTACGACCACCCCCGGGTGGTGGCGGCGGGCCAGGGGCGGACGGAGCGAGCGAGCTCGTCGGCGCTCACCCGACGCCGAGGGCGACGACGGTCCGGGTCGTGAGGACGTCGCCGGGGCGCAGGACGGTCGAAGGGAACTCCCGCCGGTTCGGGGAGTCCGGCCAGTGCTGGGTCTCCAGGCACAGGCCGGCGCCACGGTGCAGCGTCCGCCCGCCGCGACCGACCAGCGTCCCGTCGAGCGTGACGCCCGTGTACACCTGGACGCCGGGTTCGTCGCTCGCGAGGGTCAGTGTGCGCCCGGACCCGGGATCGGCCAGGCGCGCGACCAGCGGGAGGCCGCCCGGCCCGGGTGCCCGGCCGTCGACGACGTAGCAGTGGTCGACGCCCCCACCGACGGCCCGCAGCTGCGGGTGCTCGGCGGCGACGACGTCGCCCACCCGCACCGGGCGACGCAGGTCGAGCGGGCTGCCCTCGACCGGGGCCGGCCCGTCGAGGGGGATGCCGCGCTCGTCCACCGGCAGGAAGGTCCCGGCGGCGACCTCGAGGAGGTGGTCGGCCACCGTCCCGGAACCCGCGAGGTTCCAGTAGGCGTGGTTGGTGAGGTTGACGACGGTCGGCGCGTCGGCGACGGCCCGGTACTCCCACCACAGCCCCGTGGCGTCGAGCCGGACGGTGAGGACGACCTCGAGCGCACCGGGGTACCCGGCGTCGCCGTCCGGGCTGTGGAGGCGCAGCGCGACCCCGTCGGGCACCGGCTCGGCGACCCACACGCGGGCGTGGAAGCCGTCCGGTCCGCCGTGCAGCGACGACGAGCCGTCGTTGGCCGGCAGCTCGTGGACGGTCCCGTCGAGCGCGAACCGGGCGTCCGCGATGCGGTTCGCGAACCGCCCGACCGTCGCCCCGAGGAACGCGGTGTCGGCGAGGTACCCGGCGAGGTCGTCGTAGCCGAGGGTGATCTCCCCTGGTCGCCCGTCGCGGTCGGGGGCGACGAGCGACTGCAGCCGCCCGCCGTATGACAGGACGGTCGCCCGGACCTCTCCCGTGTCGGTCTCGCGGACGAGGTCGAACGCCGACACGGCCGTGCCGTCGTCGGTGCGACCGAACGGTCGCTCGTCCACCCGCGTCCCCGTGCCGTCGACCGTCATGGGGGCGTTGCTAGCGGAGGAGCAGGCGGCGGGCAAGCCGGCCCACCCGGGGAGGGATCAGCGGGTCTCGTCGAGGGCCGTCGCCCCGTGCGGCTCCCGGACGTCGACCGTGCGCGGTGTGTCGTCGCCGTCGGTCCCGCGCCCGCCTGCGCGCCCGTCGTCGAGGAGCACGTCGAAGAGCCGGTGGTAGTGGACGAACGCCTGCCTCAGGTCCTCGGTGGTCCCGGCACCGGACCGGTAGCGATCGCGGTGCCCCTCCGCCGCGCGGTGGTGCTCGACGACCTCGCCGTGGTCGGCCGCGAGCATGCGGGCGCGCTCGTCGGTGTCCTCGGTCGGGTAGCCGCGCTCCGCCATGACGTCGACGACGAGGGTCCGCGCCGCCTCGACGGCCTCGACCGGGGTCTCGACGAACGACGTCTGCACCTCGCCCCAGCGCTCGACGTACCGTGTGCGGGACGCGGCGGGAACGGGGCGGATCTCGAGCGCGTCGCGCCGCTCGGCGGCCCGACGCAGCTCCCGCTCGGCCTCCCTGCGGCCGTCGCGGTCGTCGGCGGCCTCGACGCTGCGGTCGTACTCGGGGCCGAACCTGTCCCTCAGCTCCTCGCTGCGGTGCCGCTCGGAGCGGCGCCGCGCCGTCGCCGCGACGACGCCGACCGCCACCAGGGCGAGCACGACGAGAACGACGAGAACGACCGTCGTGGTGTCCATGTCTCCTCCAGTCCGGGCGGCGGCGACGGGCCCGGGCGCCCGCGACGCACCTGCCGCGGGCACGAGGTACCCCTGACGCGACGTGCTCACTCCCCCTCCCCGGCCGTTGCGCCGAACGGGTGGAGAACCGGGGCCTGACCAACCCGGGAGCAACCCCTGACGCGGTAGCGGCGCGGTATCCGGGGTCGTCGGCGGTCGGTTCCGAACCTGCCTCTCAGCCCGCCGCCGGACGTGCCGATCCGAGGGGTGGCGCACCCCGCGCCCCTCCTTCGAGTGACGAGGCAGAGCCCATGTCCTTCGCGCAGCTGCTCCAGAACGGCTTCCGGCCGTCGACCACGCAGGCCGACATCAACACCGCGCTGGCCGACGCCGGCAACCCGCTGCGGGCGACGCTCGACAGCCTCGCGGGCAACTGCTTCATCGCCGACCTGAGCCTCACGCTCGTCTACATGAACCGGCGCGCGCGCAGCACGGTGCAGGAGCTCGCGGGCGCGGTCCGGCAGGCCTTCGGGATGAACCTCGAGCAGCTGCTCGGCGGCTCGATCCACCGCTTCCACAAGGACCCGGCCCGCATCGACCGGATCCTCGCCGACCCGACGCAGCTTCCCCGCGAGGCGGTCTTCAGCTTCGGCGGCAAGACCCTGCGGACCAGCATCAACTCGATCTCCGACGAGCAGGGCACGAAGCTGGGCTACGTCGTCCTGTGGGACGACGTGTCGAGCCGCAACGAGGCTGCGACCACCGCGTTCGACGACGTCCGCGGCGCCACCGACCGCATCGGCACCGTGTCCGCGCGCCTGCTGGAGGTCGCGGCCGAGACGAGCGGGCAGGCCGACAGCGCCGCGGCCGCCACGGAGGAGATGCGCGCCGCCGTCGGCTCGATCTCGCAGTCGTCGGTCCACGTCAGCGCCCAGGTGCGCGAGACCATGGCGGCGACCGGAGAGGGCGTGCAGCGCATGGAGGACCTCCAGCGCTCGAGCCAGGAGATCGGCGACTTCCTCCGCCTCATCACGACCGTCGCGGACCAGACGAAGCTCCTCGCCCTCAACGCGACCATCGAGGCCGCGCGCGCCGGCGAGGCCGGCCGCGGGTTCGCCGTCGTCGCCGAGGAGGTCAAGCAGCTCGCGGGCACGACCTCGTCCTCCATCAGCGACATCGAGTCCCGCATCGACGCCATCCAGCGCGCCGCCCAGGCCGCCGTGACGACGCTCGCCCGGATCTCCGGCCTCGTCGACCAGATCAACGAGTCGCAGGACACCGTCGCCGCGGCGATCGAGCAGCAGTCCGCCGTGACGTCGGAGATCGCGCAGGCCATCGCCCACATCGCCTCCGGCGCCCGCGAGACGGTCGAGCAGTCCGAGCTGATCCCGCAGGCCGCCGCCGAGGTCACCGCCGAGGCCGCGACGCTCCACGAGATCATCCTCAAGTCCTGACGCGCCGCGTCAGGCCCCCCGACACGGCCGCCCCGGGGCACCCCGGGGCGGCCGTCGCCACGTTTCGTCGATTCTGACGATGTGGGAGGCCGGGTGCCGCGGCGAGTGTGGTCACGCGTCGCCGGGACCCGCCCGGCGACCTGACCGAGGCGCCACCGGCGCCCGCAGGAGGCCCATCCCATGAAGCGCTACCTCATCGCCCTCGCCGCCGCCGGCGTCGCGGGCACCGTCGTCCTCGGCTCCGCCGCCGCCCTCGGCGTCGACGGTGGGCAGGTCCAGGCCGGCAGCGACAGCACCCTCGCGTGCCAGGACTCGCCGGTCACGCTCAAGCAGATCTCCGAGCTCGACCCCGCGGTCCCCTTCTCCATCGGCACCCGCGTGAGCGGCGTCTCGGAGGCGTGCGCTGGCAACAACCTCGTCGTCACCGCCTTCGACGCGGCCGGCGAGCAGGTCGCCCAGTCGACCGTCATCGGCATCGGCTCCGGCGACGTCGTCGCCCGGTACGGCACGAACGTGCCGCTGGCGGACATCGAGTCCCTCACCGTCGCCATCGTCAACTGACACGCCCCGGCCGGTGACCCGCCCCACCCCCGGAGCGGGTCACCGGCCGCCGCCGTCCGTCCCGCCGTCCAGCCAGGAGGTCCGCATGGCCACCGTGCTCGCGCCCGCCCCGCTCGGACGGCACGTCGCCGGTCCCGGCGGCCGGCAGCGGCGCCGGGCGAGCCGACGTCGCCTCGTCGCGTGGCTCCTCGTCCTCGTGCTGGCCGCCGGCTGGTTCGTCCTGCTGCGGCCCGTCACGCTCGGCGGCCCGCTCACCCTCGTCCTCGTGTCGGGGCGGAGCATGGAGCCCGGCATGCACACCGGCGACCTCGCCGTCGTCCACGCCCGCGCGCCGTGGAAGGGCGAGCCGGACGTCGGCGACGTCGTCGCCTTCCGGGTGCCGCAGGAGGACGGGCGCGGCCCCGTCGTCATCCACCGCATCATCGAGCGCACCGGCGACGACCTCGTGCTGCGCGGCGACAACAACGCGTGGGTCGACCCCTGGCCGCTCACGACCGACGACGTCGTCGGCGAGCTCGTCCTCCACAGCCCCGGCGCGGGGGACGTCGTCGAGCTCGTCGCCCGCCCCGTCAACGCCGCCGCCCTCGTCGCGGCGCTCGTCGCGTTCCTCGTCCTCACCGGCCCGGCCCGGCCCCGCCCCGCCCGGCGGGACGCGCCGTGAGGTCGCTGGTCGCCGGCGCCCTCGCCGGTGCCGTCGGCGCCGGGCTGCTCCTCGGCGTCGTGCCCGGGAACGCCGCAGGTCTCGACGTCGACGGTGGTGTCGTCCAGGTCTTCCGGGCCGACGGCCCCGCCACGGTCCCGCCCGACCCCGCCGAGCCCGACTGCGGGCCGGGGCAGCGGTCGACGCTCCCGGACGTCGCGGTCGGTCCGCCGTGCGACCGGCCACCCGTCGGCCCGCCACGCCCCACCGACGCCCCGCCGCAGCCGCCGGGCCGCCCGAGCGACCGGCCTCGTGGCGCGGCTGTCACCGCACCGGCCCCGCCCCACGCGCCCGAGCCGACCGCGGAGCCGTCCGCCGAGCCGACGGTGGCCCCGGCGACGCCCTGACGCCTACGCGAGCGAGTCGGCCGCCAGCGCGTCGAGGACGACGTCCGGGTTCTCCCGCTCGATGCGCTGCAGCCGCCAGCGGTCCGGGAACAGCGCGAAGACGTCTCCGTCGAGGCTGCGGAGCACCTCGACCCCGGGGACGGCGTCGAGCAGCGGGGCGTGCTCGGCGGTCGTGCGCCGGGCGATCGAGTACGGCAGCGGCTCGAGCAGCACCTCGCAGCCGAACTCCCCCGCCATGCGGTGCTGGACCACGTCGAACTGCATGGGCCCGACGGCCGCGAGGACCGGCGCGGGCTCACCGCGGAGGTCCGAGCGCAGCGTCTGCACCACGCCCTCGTGGTGGAGCTCGGTGATCCCGCGCTGGAACTGCTTGTACCGGCCGAGGTCCTTCGCCCGGCAGACGGCGAAGTGCTCGGGCGCGAACGTCGGGATCGGCGGGTAGGCGACCTTGCGGCCGGCGTAGAGCGTGTCGCCGACGCGGACCCCGGTCGCGTTGACGATCGCGACGACGTCGCCGGGCCACGCGTCCTCGACGCCGGTGCGGGACCCGCCGAAGACGCGGTGCGCGTACTTCGTCCCCACCGGCTTGCCCGTCCGGGCGTTGAGCACGGTCTCGCCGCGCTGGAAGCGGCCGCTGCTCACGCGGATGAACGCGACGTGGTCGCGGTGGGCGGCGTCCATGCCCGCCTGGACCTTGAACACCTGGCCGCTGAAGGCGTCCCCCACCGACCGGACGCCGCCGTCCTGGGCGGGCCGGTCCGCCGGGGGCGGCGCGGTGTCGACGAGGAGGTCGAGGAGCTGCTCGACGCCGCGGTTGAGCACCGCCGCGGCGAACATGACGGGCGTGGTGCGCCCGGCCCGGAACGACGCCTCGTCGTGGGGGCCGTTGCTGTCGAGGACGAGCTCGACCTCCTCCTGGGCGGTGGTGAGGACCTCACCGTCGCGGGCCAGGCCCTCCTCCAGCGACAGCGGCGTCCACGTCGTCCTCGTGGCGCCGCCGCTGCCCTCGTCGAAGGCGATGTACGCCGCGTCGGGGGCCGTGCCGGGGCGCAGGTCGAGGAGGCCGCGGAAGTCGCCGCCGATCCCGACCGGCCACAGCACCGGGGTAGGTGTCATGCCCGTGACCTCGGCGAACTCGTCGAGCAGCTCGAGGGCCTCGCGGCCGGGCCGGTCCCACTTGTTGACGACGGTGACGATGGGCAGTCCACGCAGGCGGCACACCTCGAACAGCTTGACCGTCTGCCGCTCCATGCCCTTGGCGGCGTCGACGAGCATGACGGCGGAGTCGACGGCCGTGAGCACGCGGTAGGTGTCCTCGGAGAAGTCGGCGTGTCCCGGGGTGTCGAGCAGGTTGACGACGCGGTCGCGGTAGGTGAACTGCAGGGCCGCGGAGGTGATGGAGATGCCGCGGGCCTTCTCCATCTCCAGCCAGTCCGACACGACGCCCCGGCGACCGCCCTTGCCCTGGACGATGCCGGCCTGGCCGATCGCGCCGCCGTGGAGCGCGAGGGCCTCGGTCAACGTCGACTTGCCGGCGTCGGGGTGGGAGATGACGGCGAAGGTGCGGCGCCGCGACGCCGCCTCGCGCGGGGCGGTGTCGTCCGGGTCCGCGGCGGGAACCGTCCCGTCGGTCGTCCCGGTGCTCGCCGGGGTCGTCATGGGGGTCGTCGTGGCCATCAGCACCGAGGGTACGGGGCCGAAATCCCCGTCGGGACGGCGCGCGATGGCCCGCTCGGCGGCCCGGAAGCCCTACGGTGGCCGACGGACACGCCACCGACGCCGCCCCGACGGGCGGCCCGACATGGAGGACACATGAACCGCAAGGACCTCATCAGCGCCGTCGCCGACAAGAGCGGCGTCACCCAGGCGGACGCCGACAAGGTGCTCGCCGCCTTCCAGGACGTCGTCTTCGACGTCGTCGCCAAGGGCGACGAGAAGCTGACCCTGCCCGGCTTCCTCACCTTCGAGCAGGGCTCCCGCGCCGCCCGCGAGGGGCGCAACCCCGCCACCGGCGAGACCATCCAGATCCCCGCGTCGAAGACCGCGAAGGTCACCGCGGGCAGCAAGCTGAAGGCCGCCGCCGCCGGCTGAGCCCACGCACCCCTCGACGGGCCGCGGACGCACGACGTCCGCGGCCCGTCGTGCTCGACCGTTGTGCTGGACCCGTTGGGCTCAGACCGCCGCGGGGACGTCCCACCGGCGGGCGTCGTCGAGGGCGAGCGCCAGCCGCGAGACGGCGCTGGCCGCGAGGACGGCGGGGCGCTCCTGCAGCCACGGCAGCAGGTCGGGCTCGGCGAGGACGACCGTCCCGGGCGCCGGGTGACGGACCTCGACGCCACGGCTCCCGGCGAGCACGAGGACGGCCTGCACCGGGGGCCGGCGCGCCGTCCCGGCGGAGGCGTCGCCGACCGCACCGGCGACGGCCTGCTCGACGACCCGCTCGACCGCGTCGGCGCGACGGCGGGCGTCGCGCACGTACGTCTTCGGCTGACCGCCGACCCGCAGCCGGTCGGCGTCGAGCCAGGCCCGGGTGCCGGGGTGGCAGCGGGTGGTGACGGCGACGACGCCGGCCGGGCCGACGACGAGGTGGTCGACGAGCGAGCCGCCCTCGAGGGGGACCCCGTGCCACACGTGCCAGCCCGTGCCGAGGGTCGCGAGCCGGAGCCCGACGAGGCGCTGCCCGTGCGCGGCCTGCAGCCACGGGAGCGCGTCCTGCGGCGGGCGCCTGCGCCGCGACGTCGGGGCGAGGTCGAGCAGGGCGCGGGCGCGACGGGCGGCGGGCGCCCCGGCCGCGGTGGCGGCGAGCGACGGCACGCGCTCGGCGTCGGGGACCTGACGGGGGCCGACGACGTGGAGGCGACCGGTGGTCGGCAGCGGGCGCCGTCGCAGCGGGCTCGTGCGTCGCACCCAGTCGTCGACCGCGGCCCGCACCACGGACTCCGCGCCCGGGGCGCTCTCGCCCGCACCGGTGACGAGGTCGTACCAGCCGACGGGTCGCCCGGCCCTGCTCACGTAGAGCCGGTCGCGCCGGCGCACCGTCGTGGTCGCTGCCATGCGCGGTGGATCGGCACGTCGCCGCCGGCAGTTGAGCCTCGGCCGCCTGCCGGGCTCAGGGCACGTAGCGCTCGCTGCGGAGGAAGTCGAGGACCAGCCGCGCGAGGGACCTGGGCGCGTGGGACGGGACCCAGTGGTCGACCCCGACGAGCTTCTCGTACCGCCAGGTCCCGGCGACGTGACGACGGCTGGCCGTCATCTGCCGCTCGACGAGGGCCGGGTCCCGCGTCGACCACACGCCCATCACCGGGCACGTCACCTCGTGGCGGCGCGCGGGCCGGCCCGTGACCGCCGCGTCGGGGCGTGGCCCCGTCGTCGCGCCCCGCGGGAGCCGCCACGGCAGGCGGATGTTGGCGCGGTACCAGGCGAGCGCGGCGGTGAGGCGGCCCGGCCGGGACAGGTCGGCGAGCTGTCGCTGCAGGTCCGGGTCGTCGCCCGGGTGGGCGCCGTCCCACCCGCCGCGGCGCAGGGCCCACCAGCTCCGTCGGGGGAGAAGGCGCTCCGCGAGCCCGGGGACGAGGAAGAGCCACACGTAGAGCCCCCGCACCAGCTGGGCCGGTCCCCCGGCGGCGCGGGCGCGGGGGTGGCCGACGCTGACGGCGACGAGCGCCGCGGTCCGGTCGGGGTGGGCGGCCGCGAAGGACCAGCCGAGGACCGACCCCCAGTCGTGACCGACGACGGCGGCCTGCCGGACGCCGCGGTCGTCGAGGACGGCGACGACGTCGGCCCGCAGCCGGGACAGCCGGTAGGCGTCGACGTCGGCCGGCGCGTCGCTGTCGCCGTACCCGCGCAGGTCCGGGGCCAGGACGCGGTAGCCCGCCCCCGCGAGGGCCGGGACGAGGTGCCGCCAGGAGCGCCGTGAGTCCGGGAAGCCGTGGAGCAGGAGGACGGCGGGCCCGTCCGACGGGCCCGCCTCGGTGACGACGAGCCGCACACCGTCGGCGTCGACCACCCGCTCGTGCTCCGTCGGCCGTCCGGTCCCGCTCACGTCGTCGCCCGCCACGAGGCCATCGTGGCGGGCGACGTCGGTGGTGTCAGCCGGTGGGGCGGCCGCCCTTCCCGGGGGTCTCCGCCTTGGCCGGCTTCGCGGCCTTGGCGGGCGTCGAGGCCTTAGCGGGCTTGTCGGCCTTCGCGGGCTTGTCGGCCTTCGCGGGCTTGTCGGCCTTCGCGGGCTTGTCGGCCTCGGCGGGTGTGCCGGTCTTCGCAGGCTCAGCCGGCTTCTGCGACGGCTTGTCCGCGGGACCCTGCGCCGCACGCTTCGTGGCGACGACCTCCTCGCAGTACGCCGCCACACCGTCCTCGCCGCCCGCCGCGGTCTCGAGCGCAACCCGTGCCTCGCCCTGACCGAGGCCGCCGTTGCCCCACGCCGTGCAGAGCCCGAACGCTGCCGGACCGGTCGCGTCGGGACCTGCCTCCTCGGACTCCTCGGACTCCTCGGACTCCTCGTCCTCGACGCTCGGCACCGCGGACGGCTCCCCGCTCGGCAGCACCGACGGCTCCTCGCTCGGCTCGCCGCTCGGGAGGACCGACGGCTCCTCGCTCGGCTCGCCGCTCGGGAGGACCGACGGCTCCTCGCTCGGCAGCACCGACGGCTCGCCGCTCGGGACCGCTGTCGCCGTCGCGGTCGCGTCGGGCTCCTCCACGAGCGGGTCGGCGAGCTGGGCGGAGGCGACGAGCGTGCCGGTGAGCACGAGCACGCCGGCGGCCGCGAGGGCGGCGTTGGTCGAGAGGATGCGGCGGATCGCCATGGGTCACTCCTGCGCTCGGGGGCCGTGACGGCCCGGTCACGCAGAGCATCGACGGGGGTGGTGGTCCCGTTACGCGGCGAACGGGTGACCCTCCCGGCCTCCCGCCGCGGGCTGTCAGGTGTCAGGTGCGCGGCACCTGCACGACGTCGTAGGTCGTCGTCGGGGTCGGCACCGTGCCGAACCGCGCGTTGACGGCCCACAGGCGGCCCGCGGCGAACGTCACGGTCGTCGGGACGTCGAAGGCGATACTCGTCAGCTCGTCGACCACCCGGCCGGCGTCGAGGTCGCCGTCGAGCCGGATCTCCGTCACGACCTCGTCCTGGTTGCGCACCGCCCACAGCGTCCGCCCCTGGAGGAAGAGACCGTCGCCGTTGACGAGCGTCGCCCCGCCGAGGTCGACCGTCTGCGTGGACCCGGTCGCCGGGTCGACTCGGAACAGGAGCCCCGTGGCGCTCTGCACGACGAGCAGGCTGCGACCCGACGGGTCCGCCACCACGCCGTTGGCGTTGAAGCCGGCGACGTACTGCAGGTCCCCGCTCAGCGGCAGCACCGACGCCTGGCCCCCGAGGTCGCCGTCCGGGGTGGGCACCACGACGAGCTGCTGGACGGCGGAGTCGGTGACGTAGACGGCGTCCCGGGTGACGGCGACGTCGTTGAGGAAGCCGGTGCCGCCGGGTGCGTACACGGCGAGCAGAGCACCGGTGCCGGCGTCGTACACCCGGACCTCGCCGGTGGCGCCACCCGCGACCCACAGCCGGTCCGTGCGCTCGTCGTACTCCACGCCGACCGCGACCCGGCCGGGCTCGCCCTGGACGAGCAGGCTGCCCTCGCCCGTGCGGGCGTCACCGCTCCACACCGCCCCGTCGGCGAGGGACCCGACGTACAGCGTCGTGCCGCGGCCCGCCTCGATGCCCTCCGGCTGGAAACCGTCGGGCAGGGCGATGGTGTCGGGGAACGCCCCCGGGGACGCGGTGGCGGGTGCCGCAGCTCCGGCCGCCGCCACGGCGGCGGCGAGGGCGGTCGCGAGGACGAGGGTGGGGCGCACGGTTCCTCCGGTGTCGGCGGGACGGGGTCCGGTCGATCCTCACCCGGACGACCCGCCGCTGCCACCGCGCAGGCGCTTCCTCAGGCCCGCTCGACCACGGCCGATAGACGGAGGAGGAGGAGGTGGGCGTGGACACGACGGCCGGCGCACACGAGGACAGGGACGCCCCCACGGGCGCGCCCCTCGTCGGCGACGACCTGCTCGCGCGCTACCTCGCCGGCGACGTCGACCCTGCGGGCCCCGCCTCGCACTTCCGGGTCCTCGTCGAGGCGATGCCGGGCGTCGCGTACATCGCGGCCCCCGGCGAGGAGGGCGACTGGCACTACATCAGCCCCCGCCTCCGCGACGTGCTCGGTCACGACCCCGCCGCGTGGCTCGCGGACCCGGCCGCGTGGACCCGCCTCCTCCACCCCGACGACCGCGACCGGGTGCTGGCCGAGGAGGCCGCCCGTGCCGCCGACACCGGCTGCCAGCACGTCGCGGAGTACCGGCTGCTCGACACCGCCGGCAGGTACCGGTGGATCCGGGACGAGGTGACGGCCCGCGCGACGTCCGGGACGGCCGGCTCGACGGTGTGGTTCGGGGTCCTCAGCGACGTCACGGCCCTGCGGGAGTCGCAGGAGGCCCTCCGGCAGAGCGAGACCGCCCTGCGAGCGGTGCTTGAGACCGCGCAGGACGCCTTCGTCGCCATCGACGAGGACGGCCGGGTCGTGGACTGGAACCTGCGCGCCGAGCAGATGTTCGGTCGGACGAGGGACGAGGCGGTCGGGCTCGACCTCAGCCTCCTGATCGTGCCCGAGGCCCACCGCGACGCCCACACGACGGCCGTCCAACGCCGTCGCGGGGGCCCAGCGCTCCGCAGCGGCTGGCGGGTGGAGACGACCGGGCTGCGCGCCGACGGCGAGGAGTTCCCCGTCGAGGTCGTGCTGTGGGAGACGAGGACCGGGCGGTCCCGTCGCTTCAACGCCTTCGTCCGCGACGTCACCGAGCGCCGGCAGATGCAGGACCACCTGCAGGCCCTGGCCTACGGCGACTCCCTCACGGGGCTCGCGAACCGGACGCGGCTCACGGAGGAGCTGCAGGCGGCGCTGGACGTGCCGGGTCGCGAGGGTGCGGTGGCGCTGCTGTTCCTCGACCTCGACGACTTCAAGTCCATCAACGACAGCCTCGGCCACGACGCCGGCGACCACGTGCTCCGGGTCGCCGCGCAGCGGCTCCGCGACACGTGCCCGGACGAGGCGCTCGTGTCGCGCTTCGCCGGTGACGAGTTCGCCGTCCTCCTGCCCCGCGTCGACGACGCTGCGGAGGCGGTCGCCGTCGCCGAGCAGGTGGGCGACTCGTTGCGGCAGCCCTTCGGGCTCCACGGTCGGTCGCGCCAGGTCAGCTGCAGCGTCGGCGTGGCACTCCACGCCGGCGGCGGGTCGGACTCGGCGGCGTCGGACCTCATGCGCGACGCCGACGCGGCGATGTACGAGGCCAAGCGCGCCGGCAAGGACCGCTGCCGGCTCTTCGACCCCACCCTGCACGCCCACGCCCTCGCCCGGCTCGAGCTGCAGAGCGACCTCGCCTCCGCCCTCGAGCGGGGCGAGACGGCCGTCGAGCTCCAGCCCGTCGTGAACCTCCGGACGGGGCGACTGCACGGGTTCGAGGCGCTCCTGCGCTGGCACCACCCCACCAAGGGGACCATCCCGCCGCTCACCTTCGTGCCCCTCGCGGAGGAGACGGGGCTCATCCGGGCGCTCGGCGCGTGGGTGCTCCTCGAGGCGTGCCGGCACGCGGCGTCGTGGCCGTCGTGGCTCGGGCTGTCCGTGAGCGTCAACGTGTCGGCCGTGCAGCTGCGCGACCCCGACCTCGTCGACACCGTCCGGGACGTCCTGCGCCGCACGGGGCTCGCCGCGGACCGGCTCGTCCTCGAGGTCACCGAGTCCGTCCTCGTCGACGACACCCGCTCCACCGCCCACCTGCTCCACCGGCTGCGGGACCTCGGCGTCCGCATCGCGGTCGACGACTTCGGCACCGGGTACTCGTCGCTCGGGTACCTGCAGCACCTGCCGATCGACATCCTCAAGATCGACAAGTCGTTCCTGCAGGACGTGCCGGCCCCGACCGACCGGACGACGGTCGCCGGGCTGGTCGTCCTCATCGCGCAGGCCCTCGACCTCAGGGTCGTGGCCGAGGGCGTGGAGCGGGCCGAGCAGGTGCCCGCCCTGCTGCAGCTCGGCTGCCGTCTCGCCCAGGGCTACCACCTGGGCCGTCCGATGACGCCCGCGGCGGCGCGCGCGCTCACCGCCCTCGTCCCCCACCCGCGCCGGCGTCACGTCACCGCCTGACGCCGGGCGCGCCTCACGCTCCGGGCGCACGGCGTGGCCCGCGTGCGGCACCCTGGACCCGTGCCCGGTGCGTACTGGATCAACGTCGTCCGCGAGGTCCGCGACCCCGAGAGGCTCGCGGCGTACGTCGCGCTCGCCGGACCGGCGATCGACGCCGCGGGCGGGCGCTTCGTCGCCCGCGGCACGGCCGCCGCCGCGTTCGAGGCCGGGTCCCTCGAACGGACCGCGGTCATCGCCTTCGACAGCGTCGAGGCCGCGGTCGCGGCGTACGAGAGCGCCGCGTACCGGGAGGCGCTCGCGGCGCTCGGTGACGGTGCGGTCCGGGACATCCGGATCGTGCCGGCAGTGGCGACCTGACGGTGCCTCCGCGCGCGGCGGCCCTCGCGCCGGTCCTCGCGCTGGCGCTCTCGCTGCTGTCGGCCTGCGGCGGGGCCGGGCTGCCGCCCGCTGCGGGGCCCTCCGGCCCGGTGCCGGGGCCCCCTGCCGGCGCGTCCGCCCCCGCCACGACCGCCGGTGGGCCGACGTCCGGGCCGGCCACGTCGCCGCCGCCCGTCGACCCGAGCGGGCCCGCCCCCACGTCCGAGCCGGAGACCACGACCACGCTCACGCCCGCTCCTACCAGGACGCCCACCGGCACGCCCAGCCCGACGGCCGGCCCGACCTCCGCCGCCACACCGGCCCCGCCCTGGCTCGGCACCCGCCCGCTCGGTCCCGCGGGCAGCGGCCCCGTCGCACCCCAGGACACGCCCCCCGAGCTCCTCGACCGGCGCATCGAGACCGTCGACCTGCTGCCGCCCCCGCCGGACGACCGGTTCCGTTCCGCCGTCGACCTGGTCCCGGCGGAGGTCCTCGCCCGCTCGACGTGGGAGCCCGCCTGCCCCGTCACGGCCGACGAGCTCCGCTGGGTGCGGGTCGTGTTCTGGGGCTTCGACGCCCGCACCCACACCGGGGAGCTGCTCGTCCACGCCGACGCCGCCGACGCCGTCGTCTCGGCGTTCGCCGCGATGCACGCCGAGCGCTTCCCGCTCGAGCAGGTGCGCATCGTGCGAGCCGACGAGCTCGACGCGCCGCCCACCGGTGACGGCAACACGACCTCGGCGTTCGTGTGCCGCCCCGTGACCGGCGGCGGGTCGTGGTCGGAGCACGCGTTCGGCCGGGCCGTCGACGTCAACCCGTTCCACAACCCGTACGAGCGCGGCGACGGGGACGACCGGGTTGTCATCCCCGAGCTCGCGACCGCGTACACCGACCGCTCCCGCGAGCTGCCCGGAATGCTCGACGAGGACTCGGCGGCCGTCGCGGCCTTCCGCGCCGCGGGGTGGACGTGGGGCGGGGACTACCGCTCCCTCAAGGACTGGCAGCACTTCTCCGCGAGCGGTGGCTGAGGAGTCCGGCCGTTGACCGCGAGTCGGGACGAGGAGGACGATCCGGGCACGCCTGCGTGAGGCAGGAGGTACCGCCGCGACCGACGAGGGACGCCGGCCGCCTCACCGTGAGGAGCACGTCATGCGCCACATCCTCGTCGTCGCCAACCAGACCCTCGCTGCTCAGCCGCTGCTGACGGCGCTGCAGGAACGTCTCGCGGACGAGCCCGCCGACGTCTTCGTCGTCGTGCCGATGACCCGACCCAAGGACGACGTGACCTTCCGGGAGGGTCTCCTGTCCAGCGGACAGCAGCGCCCGGACTCCGGCCGAGAGGGGTACGAGACCGCGAGACGTCGGCTCGCGCAGGGCCTCGGGATGATCCGCGACCTCGGCTGCGAGGTGCGGGGCGAGGTGGGCGACGAGGACCCGATGGCCGCCGTGGACCAGGTCATGGCCTCCCGACGGTTCGACGAGGTCATCGTCTCGACCCTGCCGACCGGGGTGTCCCGCTGGCTGCGCGCCGACCTCCCGTCGCGCGTCCACCGCAAGCACCACGTGCCGGTGACGACGGTGACGCCGCAGGAGGCGCACTCGCGCTGAGAGGCGACGAGCCTCAGCGACGGGTGTCGTCGACGCCTACACCCCAGACGCCCTCGCTGCGCGACAGCGTGCGCTCCTTGCGGCAGCGCCGGCACACGAAGTACGTGCCGTTGCCCGACGTGCCCGGTGCGACCTTGCGCTCCCACGAGTGCCAGCCGACGAGGCACCGTACGTCCTTCGCCACGCGATCACCCTCCTCGTCACCGAGGGTAGACGCGGACCGTGGAGCCGCCTAAGAGAATCGAACTCTTGACCTACGCATTACGAGTGCGTCGCTCTACCGACTGAGCTAAGGCGGCGGGCGCGCCGGGGCGCGACCGCGGTCGAGTGTAGTGGCTCCGCCACGGTGCCCTCGCCCGGCCGGGGGACCGGCAGCACCGCGGTCTCCGGGAGGACGATCACGACGGGCCGTCGCGTGCCGGTCGTCCGCCTCACCGCACGCACGAACCGGGCGACCACCCGACGCACGATCTCGCCCACCGCGCGTCCCGGTCGCCTGCGCGGTGGCCGGTCCCACCACGAGTCCCCGGGCACCAACCGCATCGCCACCACCGCACGTCCGGACATCGCCGTCTCCCCTCGAGCTCCCCGCGCCGCGCGCGGACCGCATCCCAGGAGGCGACGTGCGACCCACCCGATACACCCGTTGACAGGGTGTCGCCCCGCCCAGCACCGTTCCCCTGTCCCACCGAGCTCCCCGACCGGCCCGCCGGTCCCCCTGCCCCTGCGCCCGTCGAGGAGACCCCCGTGACCTCCGCCCTCGTGGTCCCGCCGCGGGGCCGCGCCCTCGTCCTCGCGGCCGCCGTGCTCTGGGGCGCGGGTCTCACGGCCTTCGTCGTCTCCACGGTGCTCGTCACCAGGGAGCAGCGCAGCGACCTGCTCGACACGTGGCTGTACTCCGGCGTGGCCCTCGCCGCAGCGGCGCTGGCCCTGCTGCGGCCGCTGCTCGTGCCCCGCGGCAGGGTCCTGTGGTCGCTCAACGCCCTCGCCCTCGCCGTGTACGCCGCGGGCGACGTGCTCTACAGCTTCTGGGTCGTGACGCTCGACCCGGAGCCGTACCCCAGCGCCGCGGACGGGCTGTGGCTGTCGTACTACCTCCTGACGGTGGCCTTCCTCGTCGCGCTGCTGCGGACCCGGGCGCGGGGAGTCAGCCGCAGCACCGCCTTCGACGGGCTCGTCGTGGGGCTGGGCGCGGCCGCGGCCACCGCGGCGGTGTCGTTCGACACGATCCTCGGGGCCGCGGCCGGCGGCGCACCGGTCGAGACGGCCGTGTCGCTCGCGTACCCCGTCGGTGCCCTCGTCCTGCTCGGGACCGCGGGCGCGGCCCTGGCCGTGATGGGCTGGCGCGTGGGGTTGCAGTGGTGGGCCCTCGTGCTCGGCGGGCTCCTGTTCGCCGCCGCCGACACCGTCTACGCGCTGCTCACCGCGACCGACGGCTACGAGGACGGCGGGCCCCTGGACGCGGTATGGCTCGCGGCGCTCGGGCTGCAGGCCGCGGCGGGGTGGGTGCGGCCGCGCGACGCCCGGCACGCCGCCCCCGGCGGGCTGCTGACGCTCGTCCTCCCGCTGGCCTTCGCGGGGGCCGCCCTCACCCTGCTCGTCCTCGAGCACTTCCAGCGCCTCAGCCTGCTCGCGCTCGTCCTCGCCGCGGGCACCGTCGCGGCCGCGTTGCTCCGGATCACGCTCACCGTCGAGGAGGTCCGGCAGCTCGCCGTCACGCGGGTCCAGGCGCTGACCGACGAGCTGACCGGCCTCGCGAACCGGCGGCGGCTCGACCAGGCGCTCCGCGCAGCGCTCGAGGGCCCGGACGACAGGGTCGGGCTCCTCATGCTCGACCTCGACCGCTTCAAGGAGGTGAACGACGCGCTCGGGCACCCCTCGGGCGACGCGCTGCTGCGCGAGGTCGCCCGGCGGCTCTCCGAGCACGTCTCCGGCGGCGAGCTCGTCGCCCGGCTCGGCGGCGACGAGTTCGCGGTCCTCCTGCCCGGCACCACCGGCGAGGCGCTGCTGCGCCGCGCCCGCTCCGTCGCCGCGCTCCTCGACCCGCCGGTCGACCTCGGTCACATCAGTCTCGAGGTGAGCACGAGCGTCGGCGCGGCCCACGCGCCGGCGCACGCGGGGGACCCGTCGGGACTGCTGCGCGCGGCGGACGTCGCGATGTACCGGGCGAAGCGGCGCGGAGCCCAGGTGTGCCTGTACGAGGCGTCGGTCGACACCGCCACACCGGAGCACCTCCGGGTCATCGAGGACTTCCGGCGCTCGTTCGCGGACTCCGGCGTCCGCTGCCGCTACGCGCCCGTGCTCGACGCGCGCGACGGTTCCGTCCGCCGCGTCACGGCCGTGCCGCACTGGGACCACCCGCGGCTCGGCGACATCCCGCCCCGGGAGCTGCTCGAGATGGTCGAGCGGACGGGCCTGGTGCGGGAGCACACGACCCACGTCGTCCGCCGTGCGCTCGGCGACGCGGCGGCGTGGGCCGGCGAGGCGCCGCCGGTGACCGTCGCGGTACGCCTCACCGCGGTCGAGCTGCTCGACGCGCGCCTGCCCCGCACCGTCGCGGACGCGCTCGCGGCCGTCGGCCTGCCGCCGGGCTGCCTCGTCGTCGAGTGCGAGGAGAGCGCCCTCGCCGAGGAGCCGAGGCGCTGCCGGCGTGCGTTCGCCGGGCTCCACCGGCTCGGTGTGCGGGTCGGCCTCGTCGGGCTCGGCGCCGGACGCGCCGGCGTCGAGGACCTGCGCGCGGTGCCGCTGTCGAGCCTCACCCTCGACCCGTCCGTCGTCCGAGACGCGGGACGCGACGGGGCCGTCGCCGCCGCCGTCACGGCCCTCGTCGTGCTCGGGCACGACCTCGGCACGGAGGTCCTCGCCGACGGGGTCGCCGACGCCGCGCACGCGGAGGCGCTCGCCGCACTCGGGGTGGACGGCGTCGCGGGCCCGCTCGCCGGGGACGTCGTGGCCCCGGACGACGTGCTCGCCCTGTCCCGAGTGCCCTGAGCCGCGTGGCAGGAACTCGTCGCCGACCGGCACCCACGACGCTGGACCGTCCGGCCGCGCCCCGCGACGCTGCCCGCATGAGCGAACCGCAGGACGTCCCGCCCGTCTCCGCCGAGGCGTGGTTCACCGCGAGGCTCGCGTTCGAGACCGACCCCGCGGACGTCGCGGCCGACCGCGCCGCGGGGCGGCCGCTCGTGCTGCTCGACGTCCGCAGCCGGCCGGCGTGGGAGCAGGGGCACGTGCCGGGCGCCCGCCACGTGCCGGGCGCGGAGCTCGCCGACCGGCTCGGCGAGCTCCCGCCGGCCGCCGAGGACCCGTCCGTCGTCGTCTACTGCTGGGGACCCGGCTGCAACGGCAGCACCAAGGCGGCCCTCGTCCTCGCCCGAGCCGGCTACCGCGACGTGCGCGAGATGATCGGCGGCTACGAGTACTGGGCCCGGGAGGGGCTCGCCGTCGAGACCGCCGGCGGCCGCACCCGACGCGCGGTCGACCCCCTCACCGGGGTCGCGCCCCCGGGCTAGCTGTGATGCCCAGGGAGGTTGTACCGCTGGTGTTCGGTGAGCCTGGCTGACAGGCGAGGCCTCC